>JAQBEG010000362.1:0-3742 GCA_032123985.1 Deltaproteobacteria bacterium | reverse complement strand
CTCTGAACGAAGGGAGCATGGCTTGCCGACGGAGGGCGCCCTGCACAAGGCCGTCGACGGAATAGGGGCCTCGCTCGTTCTCTGCGGCTTCACCACCGCGATCGGCTTCCTCGTCTTCTTGCCGGCCGAATACAAGGGCGTCGCCGAACTCGGTGGGATCGCCGGTGCCGGAATGTTCATCATCCTTTTCCTGACGTTGACGCTCTTTCCTGCTCTGCTGACGGGCTGGTTGCGTATTCCGGATGATGTCGAAGTATCGGCCCCAACAAGAGTCGATCAGGCCTTTGCTCTGCGTGTCGCGGGTTCGCCGCGGCTCGTCTGTGGAGTGGCGCTGGTTACCGGGCTCGCGGCAGTGCCGCTCTTGTTCCAACTTCGATTCGATGCTCACGTCATCGAAATGCGAGACCCCGACACGGCGTCCGTCCGCGCATTTCGCGACCTGCTCGCCGATAGCGATACGTCACCCTGGTATGTGAATGTGATGGTACCGAGTCTGGCCGACGCTCCGGAGATGGTAGATCGCCTCGCGGCGCTGCCCGAGATTGGTCGAACGATCAGTCTGCTCAGTTATATCCCAGAAGAAGAAGAGGAGAAGCTCGAGATCCTCGAGGATCTTTCATTCTTGATGGACGCGCCGCCGCGAAGTCAAGACGAACCACCCCAATATGACATCGCGGAACAGATCGATGCCCTGCGGCAATTGCGTGATGTGTTGCACGCGACGGAAAGGCCCGCCGACGATCTTGCCGTCGTCACGAGCCTGGACTCTCTCGAGAGTCAGCTCTCGGATTTCCTGGTCCGCATCGGGGAAGACGACGATCCCGCGCGCGCGTTGACGAACTTCCGTGACGTCCTGCTCGATCAACTTCCCTCTGCGATGGAGCGATTCCGAAATCTACTCTCGGTCTCGCCAATCGAGTTCTCGAATCTTCCGCCCGAGCTCGTCCGACGCATGCTCGCGCCCGACGGCACCGCACGAATTCAAGCTTTCCCGGCAGAACAACTCCAGGATTTCGATTCGCTCAAGCGATTCGTGAAGAGCGTTCTCGCGGTCGCGCCGAAGGCCGCCGGGATCGCACCGAACCTGGTCGATTTCGGCGAAGCGACCGCACGCTCGTTTCGACTGGCGTTGATCAGCGCGGCTCTCGCGATTTCAGCCCTGCTCTTTCTCTTGTGGCGACGGCCTGGAGACGTCGCCATCGTACTCTCGGTTCTGGCGCTCGGATCGACGTTGACCTGCGCGTCCATGGTTTTTCTCGGTTTGAGTTTCAACTTCGCAAACGTTCTGGTGTTACCACTGCTTTTTGGGATCGGAGTCGATTCCGGCATCCACCTCGTTCACCGGGCGCGCTACGAATCGGAGCATCCTGGCGACGCCCACGGATCTCTCGTCGAGAGCGCGACGGCTGGCGCCGTCTTCTACAGCGCGATGACGACGATTCTTTCGTTTGGCACGCTCGCGCTCTCGGGCCACCAGGGCATGCACGGACTGGGACTCATGCTGTCGATCGGCATGTTCTGGACCGTCGTTGTCAACCTGATCGTGCTTCCCGCGCTGCTCGTCGTGTGCGGAATCTCTCCGGCCCCTCGCTCAAACGAATAGAACGTCGCGCCTTCGAACTACAGGGCCTCGATCTCGAGCTTCACCTGCACGGGCTCGACTCTGACCACACGGAGTTCCGGCGGGTGTTCGACTTGATCCGCGGCGATAGAGAAGGTCCGACGGCCTTGCTGTACGAGTAAACCGTCGACGCGAACATGAAGCTCATCGGATCCCGTCAAAACCAGATCGCGCCGCAGTCCTTCGAACTCAACATCGACCGCCGGCGGATCGATCGCCGAAACACGATAGCCCGCAGGTATGTTGTCGATCACGATCGGGATCTCCTTCGAGCTGCGATCGAGTGCCGCGCCCGGAACGGTGTGCAGCCATAGACCGGCTGCGATGGCCGCGGCCAGGACGCCCTCTTTCCAGTTCTGACGCGCGAGTGCGACGCGACTCTCCAGCCAGGGCTCCCGACGTCGTCGTGCGGTCCGGTCCAAGAAGGCTTCGACACGATCGCGAAGCTCGGCCGCATTGCCCAGGCGCTCGAGACGACCGCGGGAGGCGACCGAGACCTCCCCACGTTCCTCGGAAACGACGATGCAGAATGCGTCGCTTCGTTCGGCCAACCCAAGCGCGGCGGCGTGTCGAGTTCCACCGGCACCGATTTCGGACCACTCCGTCGATAGCGGCAAATGAACACCGAAGCGCGCGACCTTGCCGCCCCGAATGATGATCGCGCCATCATGCCCTGGTGTATTCGGATCGAGCAGACTGCGCAGCAGCGGTTCGCTCACTCGACCGTCCAGAAACATGCCGCCATCGAGCAGTCGATTGAGTGGCTCGCGTCCCGGGAATACGAAGAGCGCGCCAACACGCCGCTGAGCAAAGAAAAAGCAGAGGGTCCCGAGTTCGTCCAACACGTCTCCTGATGGACGCGGGGTGACGTTTCGCACAACCCAGAGCGTAATGCCTTCGAAAAACCGACGGAGATCATCCTGAAAGACGACCACGAGGATCAGTGCTCCGACGGTGATGAATCCCTGCAGGAGGCTGGTCGTGAGCCGAAGGTCGAAATAGCTCGCCGCCCAATACAGCAACGCGATCACGGCGACCCCACCGAGGGCGACCCGCGCGCGGGCTTCGCGCACCCACGTGATCAATACCCAGCAAAGCCCTGCAACGATCACGATGTCGACAACATCGACCAGGCGCAGATCGGCGAACGTCGATCCCAACGCTTCACTCCCCGACCACTTGGGGGGTCCAGTATTTTGGGGGGTACGGTTTCGCGAGTTCTCTCGACAGCCGCATGGAGCGGTTTAGCGCATTCGCTGCCCGGCGGCGACCAGTCCCTGCGCTGGCTAGGAGACGAAGATGATTGTATGCGTTTACAGAAGCCGCCTATTCTCCTGCTTATTCGGTGAACAGGATCGCCGACCCTGAATAGATCCAATCCACGGAGGCCTTGCTCAATGCGATATCTGCACACGATGGTGCGCGTATCCGATCTCGAACACTCACTCGACTTCTACTGCAACAAACTCGGGCTCGAAGAACTCCGGCGCTTCGAAGTCGAAGCGGGGCGTTTCACCCTGGTCTTTCTTGCGGCACCGGGAAACGACGTCGCACAGGTCGAGTTGACCTACAACTGGGATTCGGAAGCGTATCCGGTCGGCCGCAACTTCGGCCATCTGGCCTACGAGGTCGAGAACATCTACGAGACCTGCCAGCATTTGATGGACCAGGGCGTCACGATCAATCGGCCTCCGCGAGATGGCCATATGGCGTTCGTTCGATCCCCGGACCAGATCTCGATCGAGCTACTCCAAAAGGGGCCGGCTCTTTCGCCCTGCGAGCCGTGGACGTCGATGAAAAATATCGGGGAGTGGTAGCGGGAGCGGGAGTCCTTGTCTCGAAACCATCGAGAAGGCAGGCCTTCATCCCCTGCGTCGGTACCCCGCCAGGCCGAGAAGACCCATGCCGAGGAGCAAGCCCGTGCCCGGCTCCGGAATGACCTGCGGAGATCCGAATGCCAGGACCACATGCCCCGCATCGATGGCGCCCGCACTCGGTGCTGTAGCATCAAGAGTCAGCGCAAACACGATCGAATTGCTGACACCCGGTGTGGAAATGCCAAACTCCGTTTCCAGGGCGCTGAGCGCCCCGTAGTCCGGGCCATCAAGATTGGTGGGCGGG
>JAQBEG010000361.1:0-5802 GCA_032123985.1 Deltaproteobacteria bacterium | reverse complement strand
GCGTTGCTGATTCGAGCGCGACGCTCTGCGGCGTAGAAATTCGCTTTGGCATGCAAGCAGCGCAGCTCGCGTGGGCGTGGATGTGGGCTAGTCGGGTGTCGTCGACTCGTGGAACTGGGCGATCATCGCGGTGATGTTGTCGGTGCCGCCCGCCTGATTGGCCGCATCGATCATCCAGGCAATCCCCGCATGGGGATCGGGCGCACGCTCCGCCAGGATTTTCAGCTCCGCGTCCGGCAGCATCCCGTGGAGCCCGTCTGAGCAGAGCAGAAACAAATCTCGGGACTGGATTTCGAGGGGCGCGATCTCCGCTTCGATCGCTTCGTGGACGCCGATGGCGCGCATGATCTGGTTTCGTTTCGGATGGTTCCACGCCTCTTCCCGCGAGATCGTACCGTCGCGAACGAGTATGGCGACGACGGAGTGATCCTCTGTGATTGACGCGAACTCTCCGCTCCGCAGTCGGTAGAGCCGGCTATCTCCGACATGAGCCACGAACGAAGGGCCTTCTTCGCGGAGTAGTAGAGCGACTATGGTCGTGCCCATTCCCTTGAGCGTCCGATCTCGTCCGGCGAGTTTGTGAATCTCGAAATTGGCGCGCTCGATCGCATGCATCAGGCGAGTCTGAGGATCCCCGTCGCCTGCCCAGCACAGCTTGCCAAGGGTCCCGACGGCCATCTTGCTGGCGACTTCACCGCCTTGATGACCACCCAAACCGTCGGCGACGACCAGCAGAATCTCGCCCGACTCGGGATCATCGAAACGATCGAAGGCGTCCTGGTTGACCGTTCGGATCCGGCCGACGTGCGTCGTGCCCGCGATTGCGAGTTCGAATCCGCCCCAGTTTTCTCTGCCCTCATCGTTCAGCTTGCGGGTCGGCACGAAATTCCTTCTCTTTCAGAGATGACTGCGCGTTCGATTCGAGACTCGTAGGAATCGACAGAGAGATTAGTCTCTTTCCGGATCTACTCAATTGCCCGCTAGAATTCTGGCCTAAAACGCAATCGGTTTCCCACGGAAAGAGTCGACTCATGATCACGCTCCTCGAGCATCCGCTCTCGCCCTATGCCCAGAAGAACAAAATTGCACTGCGAGAAAAGGGCATTCCGTTTAATGCCAAATCGCCGGATGGCATCGGGTCGGGCGCCGCGGGAAGCGATTTTCTAGCGGCCAATCCTCGCGGCGAGGTCCCCGTCTTGATCGATGGAGAGGCGACCCTCTTCGATTCGACAATCATCCTCGAATACATCGAGGACAAGTGGCCGACGCCTCCGCTCCTGCCAGTCGCACCTCTCGAACGGGCGCGCGTGCGGATGATCGAGGATGTCATGGACACCCACTTCGAGGCGATCAACTGGGGTCTCGGAGAGGTCGTCTATTTCAAACGCGCGGAAGGTGCTCGAGCGGAAGCCATCTTCGAGAAGGCAGCCAGACAGACTCGTCGCTTCTTTGATTGGCTCGAGAAAGAACTGGGGGAACGATCGTGGTTCAACGGCGACGCGTTCGGATGGGGCGACCTCTCGGTCATTCCCTATCTGAATGGCTCCGCCTCTTTCGGGAACGAGCCAGAGGATGGGTCGCGCCTGGCAGCCTGGGTGGCTCGGGCGAATGCGCGTCCCTCCGTTTCGCGAACGGCGGCGGAGGCGGCCGGCAGCGTGAGCGGAATGACTGCCGTTGCCGATGTTGTCGATCAGGGGCTCTTCAAGCGCGAATATCGAGATCATCGTCTCGAATGGATGGTGAAGACGGTCGGCCTCGACGTCATCGCCGAGGGAATCGAGAAGAACAACATCCGCTTTTCCAATGAGTTCTCCTGAAAGGGATTGACATGAGCGACAAACAGAACGCGATCCTGCTTCATCAGTACGATATTTCGCCATTCTCAGAGAAAGTGCGCGTCGCGTTCGGGATCAAGGGGCTGAGTTGGTATGCCGTCGACCAGCCGGTCATCATGCCCAAGCCGGAATTGATCGCGCTGACTGGGGGCTATCGAAAGATTCCGGTCATGCAGATCGGAGCCGACATCTATTGTGATACCCAGATCATCTTGCGCGAACTCGAACGACGTTACCCCGAGCCGTCGCTCTTCGTCGGCGGTGATCGCGGGATCGGATGGGGAATGGGGTGTTGGACCGATCGCATCTTGTTTCAGACCGCAGTCGGAGTCATTTTCGGCAGTGCTGGGGGTGCCGTCGATGAGGCGTTCAAGAAGGACCGCGAAAAGTTGATGGGTCGGCCCTTCGACACCGATCAAATGAAGGCCGCCGTGCCGATGCTCAAGGAACAGTTGCGCGCCCAGGTCGACTGGCTGGAGTCGCAGCTGGCGGACGACCGCGCATTCCTGATGGGCGACCGGGCGGGTATCGCCGACGTGAACGCCTACTACAATCTCGCATTCATCCGTTGGATCGCGCCGGAAGGGGTGGCGATCATCGAGGGCTTCGAGAATGTGACGGCCTGGGAGGCGCGGATTCAGAAAATTGGCCATGGATCCCGGCGGGAAATGGACCGGAATGAAGCACTCGACATCGCGCGCGAGGCCACGTCAATCGCAGTGGCCGCAACCGATCCGGCTGAACCCAACGGTCTAAAAACAGGAGACCAGGTCACCGTGATGGCAGACGACTATGGTCGCGATCCTGTTTCGGGCGAGCTGGTGTCGTCCTCCGCGCAACACATAGCGTTGAAGCGAAGCGACCCTCGGGTTGGAGACGTGACGCTCCACTTTCCTCGAACGGGATTTTGGGTCACTTGACACAAGGCGAAAACCCGACTCGCCATTGCTATCGGCGCGGCAAGACGAGTCTCTCTGCCATCGCAAGCGCTCGATCCCGAATCGGACCGGGCGCCCGTTGCTGAGTGATGACATATTTGAGCGCGAGCTGCGCCATGTTCTCGTCTTCCGCCAGTTCGGCCGCCAATGCGCTCAAGAGGAAATTGCCCGCGCTGCCCTCCCGCACGAGAAGCTCGTCGAGAATGCCCATCGCTTCACGTCCGTCCTCGGGTGTCCCGATCGCGATTCGCCACTCCGCACGCGCCCGCACAGCGCTCGCGAACAGCAAGGAGTCGGGCCGGGTTTCAGCGAGCTCCGCATCGAGATCTCGCAGTCCTTCCCAATCCTCTGCGTTGAGCAATCCATTGGCCCGCAACACCACGCTTTCGATTTTGCTCAGACTTTCCGGATCGAGAGATTCGCCGCTATCGCTCACGATCAGGCCCGCGCGAGTGCCGGCCTGCCAGGGATCCTTGTCGATGGACTCCCGAAAAAGCGTCCGCGCGCGTTCGATCTGTCCCAGGTCCTAAGCCCGCCAGCCCTGTACCGATTGCGCGATTGCGTACGGAAGCATCGGCATGAGTCTCAGCGCACGCATTTCCTGGCGGTTCAAATGGATCCGACGGAGCACCGAGACAGCATCGACCTGCTGTAGCCGAGTCGGCGTAAGGACGTCGACCGTGGCAAGGACCTCGTCGAGCCGGGGGAGGTTCAATTCGGACTGCTGGGGAGTGAATCGCGTGCTGGCCAGGCGATTGTGGTCGTCGGTATTCTGCGCCTTGTCCTTTGCAAGCTTGCGAACGCCTTCAGTATTCAGCGTCCAGCCCGCGATGAAATCCTCGGCGCTATGGATCCCCTACTGACCAAAATCGGCCGGTGCAGCGGCAATTGCTCGTGGCGCCGATTCCGAGCTTTGAGCGGGTCAGTTCGGAAAATTCGCGTGTATAGAGGTGGGACGCGCCCGCTGTCCAAGGGTGAGAGGGCTGCGAGATAATTGCGTCGTAACGCTTGTTGGAAAGGTTCATCGCGCCACGTGCATCTCCGATCCGAAGAGAGACGCGTGGATCGTCGAGGGGGTTGTGAGGACGGGGGATCAGCCGATTTGCGATGACTACGTCTTCTTCCAGCTCGATTACATCGATCGACGACACGGTAGAGGGCACCGCATCGAGTGTCTGGCCACTTCCGAGGCCGATGATCAGAATTTGTTTGGCCTCTGGTCGTGCAGCGGCCGGCAGCAGCGAGAGCCAGCTCGTCTCCTTGTTTCTCAGGTCGGGCATCCCAACACGGTATAGACCCGCTTCGGGCAGACCGTTCGTTCGTAGCCGCCAGCCCTCCCGAGTCTCGACCACGACGAACGATCCGGCGAGATGGAAGAGCGCGGTCGTGAGCGCCATCGTTTCGGGTGGCGCGTCGAGGCTACCCGCGATCGAAAAATAGGCTGCCTGGAGGCCCCGTATCAAGAAAGGAACGCACATCGCGCCGATCGCGATCCCGAGTTCCAACACGCCGTAGGCGAGAACCGGGCGGGTGAGGCGACGCACGAAGCGAGCCGCGACTGCCGCGCCGAGCGCCAGACCGCCCATGTATGCGGAAAGAACCGCGACGACCGCGAGTTAGGAGGTGCCGAAAAGGAATGCGAACTCTCGGTTCCATGCTGTCTGATGATGATGCGATAACGACTAACCCGCTCTATCGAGAACGATCCGAACAGGTGTTTCAAGCCGCATGCTGGCGACTTACTGACGATATAGACTAGATCAACTGGCCACGAGATGAACGCGTCCGAACCGAAGAGAATCAAAAAACGCATGGAAGAGCGCGGGCGGTAATTCTAGGCCGCACTTGCTCTCACGGATGCCGTCGGACGTGACGCAAGCGGCCGGACTGTCGCTGCCAACTCCCGCAATAACACATCCGTCTCCTCGAACCCGATACACCCATCCGTAATCGAAACGCCGTATTCGAGCGGTTGGCCGGGCTTCCAGTCCTGGCGGCCGGGGTGAATATGGCTTTCGATCATGACCCCGAGGATTCCACGCACACCGCCGCGGATGTGGCTAGCGACTTCACGCAGAACCTCGCTCTGGTGAGCCGGATTCTTTCGAGAGTTGCCGTGAGAGCAGTCCACCATCACGCCGCGCACGTCCAGTTTCGAACTGACGGCCTCCACGGTCTCTCGGTCGTAGTTGGTCATGTCGCGTCCACCGCGGAGAATAACGTGCGAGTCGGGGTTCCCCGCTGTCTTCACGACCGCCGCGGTCCCGTCAGCACGAATGCCGAGGAAACTATGGGGATGGGCGGCTGCGATCATCGCATCGATCGCAACCGGGTAGTTTCCGTCCGTGCCGTTCTTGAATCCGACGGGCATGGAGAGGCCGCTGGCCATCTCGCGATGCGTCTGGCTTTCGGTGGTTCTCGCACCGATGGCGGTCCAGGCAACGGCGTCTGCCAGGTATTGCGGCGAGATCGGGTCGAGAAACTCCGTGGCGCAGGGAAGGCCAAGTTCGGTGATTTCGAGAAGCAGCCGGCGGGCGCCCGCGAGCCCTTCTGCAACGCGGCACGAACCATCGAGATGGGGATCGTTGACGAGACCCTTCCAACCGATCGTGGTGCGGGGTTTCTCGAAATACGCGCGCATGAGGATGACGAGTCGATCCTCGAGTTCGCGCGCGAGAGGCAAGAGTCGACCTGCGTAGTCGAGTGCGACTCTCGGGTCGTGGAGCGAGCATGGGCCAACGACGACGACCTGGCGCCGGTCGTCGTGTCCGTGCAAGACGTTCCGGACGTCGTTTCGCGCACGCAACACGACATTTGCTGCACGGGACGAGATGGGATGAGCGGTCTTCAGCTCGATCGGAGGCGGGAGCGGCTCGATCCCAACCAGGTTTCTGTCTTCCAACGAACTCATGAGATTCTCCAGATGTGCAATAAAAAAGCCCCGAGAGGAGATCCTCTCGGGGCTTTTCGAAGCTTTTGTTGCCGGTTCTCAGTTCTCGGCACACCACGCTTCGACCCCGGAGGCAAAC
>JAQBEG010000360.1:0-2711 GCA_032123985.1 Deltaproteobacteria bacterium | reverse complement strand
CAGCCATCGAGCGCCTGCTCGCCCATGATTTGATCGAGGAGGTACGCGGTTTGGACAAGCGGTTTGGGAACGATCACACCAGGAAGTGGTTGGCGTACACTGAAGAGCGGCTCTAGGGAAACGGCGCTGATGGCGCACTCGTTCACCTCTCGTCTGTATCGGTCGGCGTCTCGAAGCTCGCTACGGCGTCTGCGGCCAGGGAATCGAGGTCCAGAAGTCGTCGTTCTGACCCTCCAGATAGACCGAGAGAGTCGTATCCAGCTCGACACGCTCCGTTTCGGGGAGCGCAATCTTCGCCAACAGTCGGGAGATAGGCACGATAGTTTCGTCGCTCGCGCCATGCTGCGCATGGGGCAATTTGACGGCGAAGAGCGTACTGAAACCGTCGGCCAGATCGCTTGCGGTCAGGCGCTCGCGGTTCCTCTCACGTGGAACCGTTTGGTAGATGCGAGCCGCGTGATCACCATGAAGAATGATCTCGGCATCCGCCCATTTGCCTTCGGCCTTGAGCCCATCGAAGAGCGTGCTCAATTCTCGAAGCGTGCACCGGACCTGAGAAAAATATTGCTGATACCGCAATTCACGACCGGCCGGAGTGTTGTTTTTTCGATGTAAAGGATGGCTTCCGAGCCAACCGAGCGGATCTTCTCTCATCTCGCAATTCTCGTCGTAGATGAAGGGGCCGTGAGGCAGCAACACGTGAGCGAAATGGACTGTGCCCGAAGGTGCGAGGAGGACCGTCTCTCGATAGTGATCGAATGCGGACATCGCGGCGATCGGCGCCGGGGTTCCGTCCCAGATCATGACCGCTGGCAGCAAAACGCCGATTCTTGCTGTGAACTCTCGCACACCGACGTATGCCTTCGAGATGGATTCGAAAGCTCCTGGCAAATTGAGATACATGCCAAGTAGGGCGGACAATTTCTGAGAGTCACTGAGAGAGCTGGTGCGCAACCAATCGGTCCCGTCGTGGCGATAGGTGAAGCACGTTGCCAAGGGGACGGGCGTCTCCGCACAGTAGTCCAGGTACGTCGACTGATAGACGTTGATCTCGAATCCGCGTTCGTGCAGTCGTTCGAAGTAGGCATTGTCTTTCAAGACGATGGGTCGCTTGCCGTGGATATGCCGTTCTGGTGTGCTGCTGGCCTCGAAATTCAAAATCCCAGAGATGGAGTTTCTCGTCACTGCATATTCGCTGATCGCGTTGGGATAGAGAGTGAAATCATACGATCGAAAGAAGTCCTCGATATACGATCTCAGAGCCGGGCCCCCGGCGATCTCTTTCGGAATTCCGGAGACGCTCGAAAATCCATCCAAAATCAGATGGACGACCCTTCCCGGGACGGCCGGAGCGTCGCCAGCTTCATGGTGGTACGTGACCATCGTGTGGTCGACATAGGGTTCGGCCTGGCTCCCAACGACGCTGGACACGAGTACCGTCGTGAAAACGCTCGCCACGATCACGGCCAGATGCTCCCGGATCAGCCAAAAGATCCCGGCGATCACGAGGGCGCCGACATAGCCCGTGACCCCGTTGAATTGTGGGACCTGTAGATCAAGGAAGAGACAAACGATCAGCGTGAAGACCGCGACTCGACGGACGCCCCGTTCGCGACCGATGATCAAGGTGAAGACCAGGGCTGCGAAGGCGAACAGGATTGCGGAATAGATCAGCGCGGCGACTGGGATGGGATGGCCGCGATAGCTCGAAAAGAAGAAAAAGGGAGTCCAGAGAACGGTGAAACAGGCGATCAAACGAACGCCAAAATCCTTTCTCGTCTCAGTCGGCATTCGAGTCGGTGGGTTCTTCAGTGGCCGCGGCGTCGGCAGCGGCGAATCCGAAGAATTTCTTGAGACGCGCCCAGTAGAGCTTTCCTGCGACCAGAAGGCCAGCGACGCCGCCGAGGATGATCTGTAGAATCATCGACCCGGTACCGGGATCGAGATAGGCTTGCGCCGGGCTCGCGATCGGCACCAAGAACATCGCCAATAATGCGACCAGGATCACTCGATTCGTAGACTTCACATGCCCCCCCGTCCCGACGACCGATGCCAGACTCCGCGGTACATGGCATTGAATAGCGAATTCGCGTGACCCTACCCAACAAAACCCTCGGCATGGGATCGGAGGTGGGACGGAACTGGGTCGCCGGGAGTACCGTGGTCCCACGGGGTCTGGTCGCAGCTTCCGATCCGGCCCCGTATACTGAGTTCCCTCGCAAGTGTTCCTTGTACTCAAGCCTGAAGAGCACTCAGCTGAATGAACTCCAACCATGTTGATTTTGTCGAAGGTTCATTCCGTGATCGACACAGCCGAGTGCTGCAATCGGACGGAAGAGTCATTCGTGTGCTGGACGAAACCGCCGCTGCAGACTGGCAAGCGCTGACGAAGAGCCCCTTTCTTCGTGATGCCATGGAGCAGGGTCGCGTTGCGGCGACGAGGGAGATCGATCTGGCAGAGGCCGGTACGCCTGATCCAAGGTGGGTACTCGCTTTGGAGCACGATCGCATTCCGTTTATTTCGTGGCCCTATGAATGGTCATTCGGAATGCTCAAAGACGCGGCGCTCCTGCATCTCGAGCTTCTCGGCGAGTCACTGGATGCCGGCTTCACGATGAAGGACGGCAGCGCGTATAACCTTCAATGGTTGGGTGCCAAGCCCTGTTTCATCGATCTGGGTTCCTTCGAACAATGGAGGAGCGGGGAGCCTT
>JAQBEG010000359.1:0-5072 GCA_032123985.1 Deltaproteobacteria bacterium | reverse complement strand
CGTCACCAGTGAGCCCCAGCGCCTGGCCGATCGCGCACAGGCCGAATGGGAACTCGGCTTCGAATGCGTTGGCGACCCGCATCAAGAGATCCCCGAGACCGCGCGCGAGCGGGGCTGGCTCGAGATTTTCGTGCAGACGCGGCTCGACTTCCTCCGACAGTCCGCGCCCGGCTTCGAGCCCGCTCATCCCAAGGGCTACTTCCAACCGGGCGTGCTGGTGTTGTCCCGAGAAGGTCGCGTGCTGTACCGCTGGCGAAGCGTGCCTTCGCACAAGAACGTGGGTGGCGCGATGGTTCGCCCCACGCCGGAACACGTTTGGTCTTCGGTCCAGGCGGTCCTCGCGGAGGCGTCGGACGGTGCAGACGCTGCGTACGACGCCGATCCCGAGTTGGACAGCCCGTCTGTCCCGTGGCCGCTCTTCGTTTCACTCCTGATCGCAAACGGATGGTTCTTGCGTCCGCTGGCCTTCGCGCAGAAGAAGAACGGCCCGAGCCCACAGCAGCGCATCAAGATCGCGAGTGTTCGCCTGGGCGTATTCGCCTTGCTGTGGATTGCCGCATTCGCAACCCTGCCGACGCTTCCGGTGGCCGCGGTGTTGGCCGGGTGGATCGCCTGGATCATCCCGAAAATCCGCTGGGTGAACCTCGAGTTCCAGAACATCAGCGACGCGTGAGCGCGCCGGCGCACATCCGCTGACCTCGTATTGTGTCAAAACTCGGCCGATCGAAATCCAAAACGAAATCGGCCAGTTGTCGAATCGAGGCAGCGCCACGGATCAGACGACTTTTGGCCAGTTGCCCTTGCGAGTGAATGGGATGAATCGGCTCGAGAGCGTTAGAGCAGAGCCCGGTTCGAGTTCGCTCTCGATTCGCCCGAGCCAAGCACGGCGCTCAGCAGATCAGACACGAGCTTGAGCCAAGACTCGGGTTGCCTCTTGAATCCGGTAGTCGTAAGTCCGCCGAGAGTGGAGCGAGCCGGAAACGCTCTGCGCTTTCAAGGCGTTGCAGTAGCAACACCTCATAGCCAGAATGTTCTGAGACGCAGCAGTAATGGAGACCGCCGACCTGAGGCAATCCGGCGATTTGGGCGTTGTGAAAACGCACAGCCTAACTTCGGCGGAAGCGATCGAAGATCCTCTTTTGCTTGGACTGTGTGCTCCCCGGGTCGATCATGCACATCTCCTGCACGAGCACCGGACTGTCGGGATTCTCGCGCAACGCACGGCGCAGAAGCTTCGCCGCGGTCTCTGGCTCCCCGGTTTCTCTAAAGATTCGGCTCAGGTAGAGCAGGGGCTTCTCGCGACCGGGTGCGATCTTGACGGCCTTGGCCACATGCTCGAGGGCCTCGCGCCGAATGATCGTGTTCCGGGGATTCGAACGATAGAGGGACCAGCCGAGGCAGGCTGCGTAATCGCCCTGCTCCGGATCGAGATGCGTGGCCATTCCGAAGGACTCTACAGCCTTTGCATAATCCTCGTGTGCGAGATGGCCCTCGCCTGTGCGAAACCAGCTCTCGGCCTCGACCGCACGCGAGTCGTTGTCACGTTGATCGAGCTCCGGCGTCGACTTCGGCTCCGATGGTTTCTTTTTCTTGCGGAGGCCAGCGAAGAGACGACGGGTATCCGCCGTTCTCACGCGCTGATAGGCCTGGTCCAGTCGTCGGCTGAGGTCGCGAACGCGGGCTTCCAGTGCTTCGACATCACCCGTTGCGCCCTCCAGCCGAATTGCAGCGAGTAGCACGTCGTAGCCAGCGCGCACCTCGACATCCGTGCTCCTCTCCTCGATCCCGAAGAGTTCGAAGTCGTTCTGCGCCTCGATACGATCGGCGATCTCGTCGAGCCGAAGCTCGATTGCCTCGGGCTGCGTGGCGTCCGGCACGAGTGGCAATCGCGTGCGCTGCTGCGGCAGATCCCGAATCGGGGAATCCGGTTCGGGCGACGGGCCGACGCCCTCGCTCGACACGGGCTTGAGCTCTTCGTCGAGCACGAGGACCGCCCCGGCGTCGAGGACGACGGCACCCACGACGCAAAGCCCATAGAGCGTGCGTGCATCGATCGCCCCGACGGTCTGGATTTCTGCGAGCGTCCGATCGCCCATGAACGATTCGATCTCGGCGCGCTGGATGGCAGGAAGCCCCATCTCGCCGATCCGCTCCTCGGCCCCGGCGGCGTAAGCGGCATATAACAGCGACCAGCGCTCGAGAGCCGCGTCGATGATCGGGTCGGGGGTCCGCTTCAGACCCGCGTGAAGCATTTTCGTTGGACTCACGCCCAGCTCGAGGGTCTCGGAATCTTCGAGGCGTTCGCCCGGATGGAAGCCGAAGGGGCCGAACGCCCAGCCGAACATCTCGAGCAGAACGCCGCGGCCCTGCTCCCGGTTGGCGGCGGCCAGCTCCTCTTCGCTGAGGGCTTGCATGCCGAGCAGGATCTCCCGCGGGCCCGCGATCCGAGCCATCAATTGATCGACCAGCATGTCGTATTGCTCGGCGTCGATACGACCCGTTCGTTTCAGGTATACGGCCATCGAGTCGCTATGGCGGTGCTTGTCGATTTCGACCGGCGAGCCGTTGCGAAACTGCACAGCGCAGGTCTTCGAACCGCAGGACACCGTGAGAACACCCGACGCGCCCGTCCGATGAAGTCGCGCAAGCAGGCCCGCCAGTGGCTGCTCCGCAAGATCACCCTCGAAGGCCATTACCGCGGGCGCCTTGGCCACGCCAGGCGAAGCCTCGCCTTCGACGCCTGCCGCGAACTCGAGGACCGTTTCGAGGATCTGGGCACCCGTCACCGGTTTGCAGAGGAAATCCCGCGCGCCGACTTCGCGGGCTTCTCCGTAGAGCCCCGGCGACCGCTCCCCGCGCGTAAGAACGACGATCGGCAGCCCACCCACATCACCGTCATCGGCCAGCTGCCGCATCAGATCGAATCCGTCACAACCCGCGTGCAACAGCTCCAGCAGCACGAGCGAAGGCCTGGATTCGCGAACGATGCGCATCGCCGCTTCGGGATCCGCCGAATGTACCAGCTCGAATCCCGCCTGGGCCAGGATCTCATCGACCCGATCCGGAAGCTGCGGCTGATCATCGATGTAGAGAACCGTTCTGGCCATCTGCGCTCCGCGTGTGGAGTCCCGTATCGGCCAACCCCCGTCGCCGACTGAGTCTCATGACCTGAGTCACGCGAGGGACGCCTAGCGTCGCACGAAGTGCGATTCAGAGAACGCCAGCCATTCGCCTACGACCCCAGAATCCGATGGCAACGGAGAGGTCCATCCACATTGACCATGCAAACCGCGATAGACCTCGCCACTCGTGAAGGGGCCGGCAGGGAAGTAGGAGAAGGGGCCGTCCGCGATTCGTGACAACGCAGCGGTGGCGCACAGCGCGACGTCGAGGATCAGCAGAGTTCCAGTCAGAAAGCACGTCGGCGCGCGCGCTACGGAATCAGCAGGCGCGCAACGAACTCAGCGTGGGTTTCGATCGCGTCTTTCACTTGCGGATCGAGCCCCGTGAGTCGCTGGCATTCGGGCGCGACGGCGAAGATGAGCGATGCGGCACCCGCCATCACGTAGTAGGCGTGGGGCATCAGCTTGGGATCGATCCCGCCGGCGCCCGCTTCGACAAACTGCTCGAAGCGCGGCTTGATATGCGTGTCGACGAGCCACTCCATCCGTTCATTCGCGGTCTTGCCCGCATCGACCATCATGCGAAAGAATTCGGGATGCGCCGCAGCGAAGCGCACGAATGTGCGGATCCCTTCCCGGGATCGCTCGCGAGGGTCGCCGGAATCGAGCGACATAAGCCTTTCTCCCAAGCTCGCAGCCAGGACTGCGAAGATTCGGTCGGCCGCGGCCCGCCATAGATCGTCCTTGGCGCCAAAGTGGTACGTGATCAGTCCCTGATTGGTGCCGGCCCGTTTTGCGATCTCGCGGGTGCTCGCTCCCAGAAAACCCTTTTCCGTAAAAGCCTCTACGGCGGCGTCAATGATTCGATCGCGGGTGTCCGCGCCCTGCTGGGCTCGACTTGTCATGACCCTAACTTATTCAGTTGACAAGCCAAAAGCAAGCGTCTAGCTTGCGGATTCCATCTTGTTCGATTGACCAGTATCCGTTCAAAAAGCTTCCCCAAGGACCCCACCGTGAGGAATCGTCATGCTCGAGCTCTACCACTTCGGTTTTTCGACCTGCTCCCAGAAAGTGCGCCTGGTTCTGGCCGAGAAGGGCCTCGAATTCAAGTCCCACGAGGTCGACATCATCATCGCCAACGCGCAACACGACCCCGAATACGTCAAGTTGAATCCGAAGCATGTCGTGCCGACCCTGGTTCATGACGGACGAGTGCTGATCGAATCTTCGCTGATCATCAAGTACCTCGATGACGAGTTCCCCCTGCCGGCGATGCGCTCGGCCGACGCCGCTGGACGTTATGCGGTTGATCTCTGGCTCATGCACGTGGACGAAAAACTCCACCCCGCCGCGCCGACTGTGACCTTCGCCCTCGGGCCGCGCGCGATGATCCTCGAGCAACCCGCCGAAGTGCGCGAGGCCACGATCGCGAAGATTCATGATCCCCTCGAACGCGCAACTCGCCGCAGCGTGCTCGAACATGGCGCGAAGGCGCCCGAGTTCGCGCATGCGTTCCGCGTTTTTCTCGACACGATCGATCGCATGGAAAAGGAACTCGGGGATCAGGCGTGGCTCTCGGGCAATTCGTTCGGACTCGCCGACGCAACGCTCTTGCCCTACGTGCTGCGTCTCGAACATCTCGGGCTGGATCCGCTGCTCGACCCGGCCGTGCGTCCCCAGCTTGCCGACTGGCTGTCGCGAGTGAAGGCGAAAAAGAGTTACGCCACTGCGGTCGCGGCCTGGACGCCGGCGTCCACGATCGAAATGCTGCGAAGCAACGGCAAGGCAGCGTGGCCCGATGTCGAATCGTTGACGCGCCCTGCCGAGTAGGCCACTCGCGCATGCCCGTCGGTTTCCGACGTGCACTCGCGCAACCATGCTCGCGTGAACCACACACGCGATAGGAGACGAAGATGAAGACACTGACCACGGATGTGCTGGTCGCGGGAG
>JAQBEG010000358.1:0-4361 GCA_032123985.1 Deltaproteobacteria bacterium | reverse complement strand
GGGAATCGCAGGGAAGATCGCGATCGTCACCGGCTCGGGCGGTGGGATCGGTGAGGCCTATGCACGTGCTTTGGCCGGCGAAGGCGCAAAGGTCGTGATCGCGGAGATCGACGAACAAAGAGGCGCCGCCGTTGCGGACTCGATCAAAGCCGATGGAGGCAATGCGATCTTCGTGGCCGTCGACGTCTCGTCCGAGGAATCGACGAAAGCGATGGCTTCCGCGGCGATCGAGACCTACGGCGGAATCGATTTCCTAGTCAACAATGCCGCTCTCTTCGGCAAGATGAAGATGGAGTCGATGTTGAAGGTCGATTGGGCCTACTACAAAAAATTCATGGACATCAACATGGATGGCGCATTGCTGTGCTCGCGTGCTTGTTACCGGTCGATGAAGGAGCGCGGCGGTGGCGCGATCGTGAATCAATCCTCGACCGCGGCCTGGATGGGCGTCGGCTATTACGGATTGTCGAAGCTCGCAATCAACGGTTTGACGCACTGTCTTACGCGCGAGCTCGGGCATATGAATATACGCGTCAATGCGATCGCACCCGGCCCTACAGAGACATCTGCTCTGGAAGCACAGGTCCCCGCTCAGTTCCGAGATAGCCTCGTTGCACAGACGCCGATCTCACGACTCGGCCAACCCAGCGACATGGCGGACGCTTGTCTCTTTCTTCTTTCGGACGCGGCGTCCTGGGTGAGTGGGCAGATTCTTGCGGTCGACGGCGGACAGATTGTTCGTGCCTAGCAGACTTCTGGAGAAGTCCGTCTGAGTTGCCCAGGCCGGGGCGGATGAGGGCACGGTGCCCAGATAGATTTCGGCGCGCTTGCTGGGAGGGTCGTTTGATGAAGGAGAGATCTATGCCGATTCGCGTTGGCTTCATCGGCCTCGGCAAACAGGGTAAACCGATCGCAGCTCACCTCGCGCCGGCCGGACTCGAGACGACCGTTTATGACGTTGTGCCGGAGCCTGTCGCCGAGTTGGTGGAAGCCGGTGCCAAGCCGGCAGCCACCGCGCGCGCAGTCGGCGAGAATGCAGATGTCGTCGGAATCTGCGTTCCCGAGGACAAGCATGTGCTGGCGGTTGCGCTTGGCGACGAGGGATTGTTCGCGGGCTTGCGCTCGGGAAGTATCGTTCTCGTTCACAGCACGGTTCTGCCGGCCACGATCGAGCAGCTCGCGAGAGCGGCTGCGCCGCTCGGAATCGAAGTCATGGATGCCTGCGTCACGGGTGGCGCGATTCGCGCGCAGGCGAAGCAACTGACGTATTTGATCGGCGGTTCGACCACGGCTCTTGCCAGGGTGCAGCCCTACCTCGAGGCCACGACAGATGTGGCGCCTATTCATGCGGGCGAGCTTGGCAGCGGCGCCAAGCTGAAACTCTGCATCAATTTGATCACGTACATCCAATGGGCGGCGGCTTATGAATCGATGGCCCTGGCGCGTGCGATTGGATTGCCGCAGGACGTGCTCGAGGCTGCCGGGCGTTCGAACGGACAGATGACAGATATGATGGTGACGTTTCTGGCAATCCACAAAGCGCCTGAGGCGAGTCGGGCGAGCGAGTCCTTCCAGGATATGATGCGAGGCAACATGAAAATTGCCGAGAAGGATCTAGCCTGGGCACTGCAATTGGCACGGGAGTCGGAAATCGCGCTCCCGGTTGGCGGCGTCGTCGCGCAATCGATGGCACGAATCTACGGCGTCGAAGACCAAGGTCGACGCTAGGCCGGGCTCGACGGATAGCGAGACGCGTCGATGCTTGGTGTGCCGATGGTCGGCGCCGGCTCGATCGAGGATCAGAACCAGCCCGGCGCGGAGTGGGGCCACGGATTCTTCTGTTCCGATATGCGTGCGAGCCGGAGCGCGAGTTCATCGCAGTGGCGTCGTGTCGTAATCTGAAGACCCACCGGCAGCCCATCACGCGTTAATCCAGCGGGAATCGAAACAGCGGGGTTCCAGCACAAGTTGGCGAGCATCGTAAACGGGACGGTCATCGCGGGCTCGACTTTTTCGCCCTTGATCGTTACGTCCCGAGGAGATCGAGCATCGAACGCCGGGACTGCAGTGGTCGGGGTGAGCAGGATGTCGGTCTCCCTGAATAGCTCTGCCACCTCGAACTCGAGGCGTTGGCGCCTACGCAGGAAGTTTGCGTAGACGGGTGCCGGCAGATTCTCGGTCGCCTCGAAATTACGTCGAACGTGGGATACCAGCTCGTCGGCTCGGGCCGGCCAGTCGTCTTTTTCGAGATGAAGCCAGATGTCGATCGCGCCTGCGCCGAGCCAGGTCTTGACGGGCTCGGTGAGTTCGACGCGTCGCTCGAGAAGTTCGAGGCCAGCCGCATCGATCAATCCGACGGCTGCCGCTTCCGCGATTTCGAGCACTTCCGGATCGACTCGGGCGTAGCCCAGGTCGGGTGACCAGATGGCGCGAATGCCTTTGGTCGGGAGCTCCTCGATCGCGCGTTCGTATGAAAGCCCCGATGCGGGAAGAGACGTTCGATCCCGATCGTCAGGCCCGGCCGCAACATCCAGATGACGAGCGGAATCAGCAACGGTTCGCGTGAGTGCCCCCCACACCGCCGTTTGCGAGGTAGAAGCCTCCTCTCGTGGAATGCGGCCAAAGCTCGGCTTCATTCCGAGGAGCCCCGTAAAGGCAGCCGGGATCCGAGTCGATCCGCCCCCGTCTCCGGCAGTCGCAAAAGGGACGACACCCGCAGCGACCACGGCTGCGGAACCACCGCTCGAACCGCCGGGTGTCAACTCGAGATTCCACGGGTTTCGAGTCGTTCCCCAGGCCTTGGTATCGGTGAAATGGACGGTTCCGAACTCGCTACACGACGTCATGCCAATCGGAATGGCGCCCGCAGCGCGCAGACGTTCGATGTGGATGCTGTCGTGTTCAGCGGGCGGGGCGCCCTTGTGGATTAGCGAGCCGTAGCTGACCGGCATCCCGGCGCAGCGATCCATGTCCTTGACGCCGAAGGGCACCCCTGAAAAAGGTCCCGCCTTTTCGCCCCGCGCGATCGCAGCATCGATCCGGTCGGCGTCGGCTCGTGCCTGGTCTGCAGCGAGATGGACGAACGCGTTCAGCCTCTCGTCCGATTTCAGGGCGCGTTCGAGGGCACGGTCGACCATCTCTCTCGCGCTCACCATACGCCGGCCCACGGCATTCGCGATCTCGATGGCAGTTTCGTATTCGGTTTCGTCCATCGAGTCGGTGTCCTTCATGTGCCCCTTCATTTTCGACTCCCTTCGTGCCTCTCGAGACTGTCCCGAGATCCGGTTTAGCTCCGGCAAGCTCCGAATGCCAAACGCCGCGTGCTCATCGACGCCTGAAGAGATTGCGTAGGCGGTTCGCCCAGGGTCCGGCCTTTCCGTCCGCGACGGGACCGCCAGACAACTGAACGATCGGGACGACTCCGCGTACGATGTTGATCGAAATCAGCTCTCGTGCTCCGGCGATGTCAGCCTGGGTGAGCTCTGCGAAAGCAATCTCGGGGCGGTTCTCGAGCACGATCGTCAGGCCAATACCTTCGACACCACCGAGCGCCGAATCGGGCGTCACGAGGTGGCCGGATTCGGTGACGACGAGAAAATTCGAGCGGCTTCCCTCGACGAGTCGACCTTCGGCATCGTAGAGCAGCATTTCGTCCAAGCCTGATGTCCGGACTTCCTCGCGAGCCTGGTCGTAGGCGTTCACGTCGACATATTTCGTGTTGCGACGCTTTTCGGGTCCCGGATGCACTGAGCCGGAGACAGCCGCGATCCAGCATTCGGGTTCCGGGCCGAGGGGTCGGGGGATCGCACGCAACTGCGGCTCACTGTCGAGGCTACGTGACCATTCGATCCGAACGACGCCGTCACCCGTACCGAAAGCAGACCGCGCCGATTCGACCAGGAGCGACTCGATTTCCATCATCCCGGGCAGTGGCAGGCCGAGACGAGCGGCGTCGCGACGCAGACGTGCGGTATGGCGCTCCACCCGTTCGACCCGTCCGCCTGTGACGCGTGCCGTTGTATACGAACCGATGCGGGGCGTTTCTCGCCCGGAGCCGGCCAGCGTCCTAGCGCTCCTCGATCGGCGTATAAGCCGTCTTTGTTGGCCCGGTGTAAATCTGGCGCGGACGACCGATCTTGAAGGCCGGATCTGCGTGGAGTTCCTTCCACTGCGCGATCCAGCCGGGCAAACGCCCGATCGCAAACATGGCTGTAAACATGTTCGCAGGCGTGCCGATCGCGTTGTAAATCACGCCTGAATAGAAGTCGACGTTCGGGTAGAGCTTGCGCTCGACGAAGTAGTCGTCCTTCAAGGTGATCTCCTCGAGCTCCTTTGCGATCTCGAGCAGGGGGCTGTGGATG
>JAQBEG010000357.1:0-3516 GCA_032123985.1 Deltaproteobacteria bacterium | reverse complement strand
GACGGTCCTGGCCGCCGGTGCCTCGCTCGCTGCCGATGAAGTTGACGCTGATGTACAGGAGGTCAGTTGGTTCCATTCGACGCCCCGCGACGTGAAGAGCTTCGTGCTCTATGTCGCGCCCCAGGAAGGGGCGGTGGCATTGGCTCGGCAGATCGACGTCGGCAAGCCCAGAAGTAATGGAGGAGATGGACAGTTCTTCTCTGCGGTCGTGCAGATGGACGTAAGCGAGTTCATCGCGGTGAGTGCAATTGGGAGAAACGGCATCCAAAGCGCTCTCTCGGCATGGGGGCGACTGCAGCCTTCGAAGCCGGGTACGCCGTACGTCGCCCCTGGTTCCTGACGCCAATTCGCATCCTGGCGATGTCGACTGACAAACAGACACAGGCGCCAACCCTTCGATTGGTTGGGTTGATTCTACTGACACTTCTGGTCGCTCTCGGCAGCACCGGCTGCGCCGGTTCGCGTGCAGGGGGCCCGGGCGTGATTCATCACGTCCAGGGCGGTGATAACCTCTACCGGATCGGTCTTCGCTATAGCATCCCTGCCAAAGAGATCGCTCGCGCCAACGGAATCCGCGACGTGACTGAGCTGAGCATCGGGCAACGCCTGTTCATCCCGGGTGCTCGCAGGCGCCTTCGGGAAAATGCAAGCGAACACGCAAGGCAAGGGCCCGTGCGTTCGGGCAATGCGGAGGAGATCCATCGACTCGCCCGCAAGGCTGCGCTCGAACAAACCTCGCTGCAATTCGCCTGGCCCGTGCGCGGACGATTGAGTTCGCGATATGGCATTCGGCGAGGCAAGCCACACGAGGGCATCGATGTCGCTGCGGCTCGGGGAACACCGATCTTTGCGGCCGAGTCGGGTCGCGTGATTCACAGCGGGCGACTGGGAAGTTACGGCAAGGTCGTGATCGTGAAGCACGCGGGAGCCTTCCGAACGGTCTACGCACACGCGAGCAAGCTGCTGGTACGCAACGGCGAATTCGTCGAACGCGGTCAAAAGCTGGCCGAGGTCGGTTCAACGGGGCGAGCGACGGGGCCCCATGTGCACTTCGAAATTCGGCGTTCCGAAACGCCGCGAAATCCGCTGGCCTTCCTGCCCTGAGCTCGACGCGGCTAAGCCCCGGCTAAACCCCGGCTAAGCCTCGGCTACAGGAAGTTCTAGCTTTTCTCGGAACGTATCCGCCGGAACGGCAGCAGAGAAGAAGAAACCCTGCATTTCGTGGCAGCCGTTGGCAGTCAGGAAGTCGGCCTGATCGGCGTGGGAGACACCCTCCGCAATCGGATGTAGCGACAGGTCCGTTGCCATACGGATGACGTTGGCCAGCAGTGGGCTGCCGTTGCCATCGGGAGCGACGGTTTCGATCAAGCGCCGGTCGAGTTTGAGGACATCGATCGGCTGGCTCATCAGCACGGCCAATGCGGAGTAGCCCTTTCCAAAATTATCGAGGACGATGCGCACGCCCATACGGCGCAACTCTTCCAGTGCCTGCGCGATCGCAGAATTCTCTTGTAGTAGCAGGCCCTCGGTAATTTCGAGGTCGAGTAGGTCGGGCGGAAAACCCGAGACCTTGAGTGCGTCGACGACCGCGCGAAAGACATCGTCCTGCTCGAATTGGAGAGGAGACACGTTGACCGAGAGACGGCACGGCACTGCTCGGCTTGAAGCCCAAAAGGCTGCTTCCTTGCAAGCCCGTTCGAGCATCCATCGGCCAAGCTTCGAGATGAATCCCGTGTCCTCGGCGATTCGAATGAGCTCGTCGGTCTTCACGCGTCCGAGTGTCGGGGAGGACCATCGCAACAGGGCTTCTGCACCGACGACCGCGCCGGATCGGTAGTCGATCCTCGGTTGATAGTGCAGTTCGATTTCGTCTCGGTCGAGTGCGCCCCGGAGTTCGTGCTCGAGAGACAACCGCCGAACCGCGCCGTCCTCCATGGACTGCGTGAAGAATTGGCAGCCCCCGCCCGAACCCTTGGCCACGTAGAGCGCCGCATCCGATCGTCTGCGCAGTTCGTCGGTCGTCTGGCCGTCTGCCGGGAAGACGGCGATGCCGACGCTGGCTGAGGGGGTGAGCGATTGCCCCAGGATCTCGACCGGTTCTCGAATGGCTTCCAACATGCGCGTCGCGACCAACTCAGCATCGGCGGGTCCATGGATGTCCGAGAGAAGCACCGTGAACTCATCACCGCCGAGTCTGGACACGCGCGCCTCGCGAGAGGGCCGTTCATGATCGAGGCAGACCACGTCGTCCACCCGAACGGCATCCGAGAGCCGCGCAGAGATGATCCTCAGAAGTTGATCCCCTGCATCATGGCCGAGTGTGTCGTTGATCAGTTTGAATCGGTCCAGATCGATGTAGAGAAGCGCGAGTTGTTCGCCTTCGCGCTTGGCTCGGGCGAGAGCGCTCGACAGGCAGTCGTTAAAATGCCGTCGGTTGCCGAGGCCGGTCAGCTCGTCGACACGTGAACGCGCTTCGGCCTCCGCGAGCCGATGCATGTGATCAGTGGTCTCCTCGCAGACGCCGAAAACTCTTGATGAGTTACCTTCAATAATCGGCCCAAATGCTCGCCCTCGCGTCCGAAAATGCCTCTGCTGACCTGATGTGTCGGTCATTCGAATTTGAAGACAGAAAGGCGTTCCGCTACGCGCCGCCTCGAAAAGGGTGCCGGCAAAGAGCGCGCGATCGTCCGTATGGATGCTGTCTAGCAGGGGGCTGGGCGTCATGGCGTTGGTTGGTTCGGC
The DNA here is from genome assembly GCA_032123985.1 of Deltaproteobacteria bacterium. Classification (GTDB taxonomy): domain Bacteria; phylum Myxococcota_A; class UBA9160; order UBA9160; family UBA4427; genus UBA4427. Next base: position 774 of record JAQBEG010000357.1, on the reverse strand, counting down.
CTGGCCGATGATCTCGCGGAGCTGACGCGATGGGCAGAACGTTCCGGTGTCTGGCCGAAAATCAAAATAGACGAGGTTGGTCGTTGATTCGAGGTGTTGCAGCGTCGCTGCCGAAGCTTTCAATTCCTCGAATCGCTGCCAACGCGCCCGCACGGTGAGAATGTGTTTCGGAAGCTTTTCGCGGTCCATGGATGCCGGCAGCAGCTCGAACACGTGGTGGTCGATCGCAGGGTGGACGTTTTCGCTTTGCGGTGTGTGGTAGACGACCGCCGGCGCATTCGGATAGGCCTCGGCAATTTTCATACAGATCGAGGCGAGCTCAGGTCCGCCGACGCCAGGCAGCATCAACACGACTTGCGGTCGCGCTGTCAAAAAATCGATGTCCTGCACCCTAAAGCCAGCGGTTTCGAGAAGGCCCGCAACCTGGACGACTCGGGTCTCGTCACTCGCGCTCCATATCGCGACGTCGATCTTCCTACGCTGTTCCGCCATCATTCCCCCGCCAGCTCACCCGAAGGCGCCAGCTTCCATCGTCTATCGGCCATGCGACGGGGCTGTCTGTAGAGGGCCCGAGAGCTGTCGGAAAGAAATGTGACCCGTTTCTGCGCGTGATCTTCATCCGAGTTGCCCCTCGATTGCGTTCGATTGAGCGGAGCAGCTTCTCGGCACCGTGACGCCCTTTTCTGGAAGCTCAACGTTCGATCTCCTAGTCTTTTCGAGTCCTGTTGGAAAAGCTCGTGTTCTGTGAGTGACAAGCCCCCGTAGCTCAGACGG
>JAQBEG010000356.1:0-3225 GCA_032123985.1 Deltaproteobacteria bacterium | reverse complement strand
AGAGGCCCGGTCGACGAAGAGAGCCCGGCCGAGAAAGCCCGTCGTGCCGACAGGGCCGCGCCATCCCAAGCTCGGTTACAAGTGGACGTGTTTCGGCTGCGGCGCCAAGTTCTATGATCTCGGCAAGGAAGAGCCGCTCTGTCCGAAATGCGAGACTGATCAGCGCGAACGGCCGCCCGAGGATTCGAAGTCGAGTATCGAAGCCCCGAAGGCCAAGGTTGTGCGGCCGATGGCACAGCTACTCGATTATGAAGAACCCGTGGCCACCCGCGAAGACGATATCGATGTGGGCGGTGTTGCCGTGACGGAAAACGAAATGTTCGACGATGCGGAAAGCGATGCGGCCGGTCTAGACATCGACGACGTCGATCAAGCGGACGGCGGCCAGGAACCGCCGGAAATCGACGCTCTATAGAGTTCAGATGGTCGTGAGCAGCTTTATGTGGCGAGCGAATCCCTCGCCAAATTGCGAGCGAATCCCGAGTTCACGCTCGATTGTTTCGATCTGGCCTTCGCTCTCCACAACTCCGGCGGCGGCGTCGCGAATCGCCGAACTTGCACGTGTCGTGTTCTGGAACTGTTGGACATTGCCAGCGATCGATCCAACGTCGCCGACCGGTCGTGCTCGTCTGCGTTTGGCTGAATCAAAATTCGCGCGGTCACCTCTGAGCTCTGAGGCATAGGCGTCTCGTAACGACTCGAGATCTGCGACTGCATAATTCCGATATGGACGATCGCCTTCGGTCGCCTTCTCGAGCTGCATGTTGCGGTTGTAGTTCCAGCCGCCCGCGATACTGAGGACGAGCAGCAACAACACGAAGGAGCCCATGGCGCGGCCAGCCTGGTAGCGATGAGTCATGCGGAAGCCTCCTGGGCGACAGGGGTGTCCTGCCGGCTCGAGGTTCTCATCGACCGATCCTGTTTCGGGCTCAATAGAGAAGTCGGTATGCCTGTAGGCTTCGCATCACGCGCTTCACGTAGCTTCGAGTCTGCGAATAGGGGATCGATTCGACCCACTCGTCGTCCGGCCTCGGATCGTCCTCGACCCAATCGGCTACGACGTGTGGACCCGCGTTGTAGCTCGCGATCGACGCGGAGACCCGGGTCGGAAATTTACGCGACAGCTCGCTCAGGTAGAACGAACCCAGTTCGATATTCATTCCAGGATCAAAAAGGTCGTCGACGTTAAAGTTGGTGCGGCCAACCCGGCCCGCGAGCTGTGTGCCCGTCTCACGCATGATCTGCAAGAGGCCGCGGGCCCCAACCGGCGAGATGACCTTCGGCCGGTAGCCGCTCTCTTCCCGCATGATCGAATAGACCAGCTCCGGATCGACGCTGCCATCGTCCTCTGTCGCCGCATCGACGTGTTGCGAGAAGGCGGAGGGCCACGCATACCACCAAAGCTCTTCGAGCCCGGCGACCGGCCCACGTGCCAATGACGTGGTGTAGGCATCGACGATGATGCGCTGGGCGCGATTGTAGTCACCCGCCGACGTCAAAAGACGTGCGAGTGCGACGCGGTCGTCCAGGCCGGTCGCCCGACTCGTCAGGCGTCCGCTTTCCTCCTTGCCGGCGTCGACTAGGCCGGCTGCCATCAGGATGCGAATCCGTGCAAGTTCACTCGGACGCAAACCCACTCGCCCGACGTCGATCTCGTGTAGGGGTCGTGCGGATTGCGCGGGCGCTGCGCGGTCACCTGCCCGCCAACCGTAGTACGAAAGCGGATATTCCTCGGCCAGAGCCCCGAAGAGTTCAGTGGCTTCTTCTGTCCGGTTCGCCGCCCCGAGCGCTCGTGCGCGCCAGTAGAGCGGTCGCAGCTGATCGATCTTGTCGTCGGTTGCTGCAGCGAGCGACTCGAATTGCGCGGCCGCTTTGTCGTAGTGCCCCTGGCGAAAGTTGCTCCAGCCGAGATACCAGAGCGCTATCTGAGCCAAACCACCCTTGCCGGGATCGTTCGCCAGAATGTCGAAATGTACGCGCGCCTCATCGGTGCGATTTCGACCGTCGAGTAGCAGCGCAGCCAAATAGTGCGCCTGGAGTCGATGCGGACCCGAGCGGCTCGCCAATTTTTGGAAGGCCGCGATCGATTCGGGCACCCGGTCGGCCCGCGCCATCGATCGCGCCAGCCAGATCGGCGTATCGCCCGATTGAGGAAGTGCCTCGAAGGCGTCGACTGCCTGCGGATAGCGGCGCATTCGAAACAAGGTCTGTGCCCGCTGCTTGCGAGTACGTCGCGTCTCGGATTTCGAAAGCCCCATCTCGAGTGCTCGATCGTACGCTTCGAGTGCTTCGTCGTTCATCCGCAGACGGAAGAGCCGATCGCCGCGCCGCCGCCAATCGCTCGCGCGCCGCAGCTTTTCGCCTAGATACGCCTCGAGCACATCCAGCCGATGACTGGCCTGCTCGGCTTCTTGACTGGCGGGATGGGCGTACCAGAGAAGCCTCCAGGTAATGCCCGCCGCACGATTTTCTCCCGAACGTTCTGAGCTGCGAGCCACGCGGCGCAAGAGCGCCGCCCTTTTGTCGTCATCGGTGGTCTCGGCCAAAGCGGCGGCCCAGGCTTCTCGAGCGCCGACTTCGTCTCGCTCCGCAATCAGGGCCTCGCCGATGATCTCGTAGAGCTCGGGTCTCAGCGGAGATTCCGGGTAATCCTTCAGGGCTTCGGCGGCAATTTGGCGTGCCTCGAGAGGGCGGCCCTTCGATAGCCTGAGGCGCGCGCGGCTCAGCCCTGCGTGATCGCCCACGATCGGATGTCGTTGCGCCAGTTGGACATAGAGCCAATCGGCGTGAGAATAGTCTTGCTGCTCGATGCCCTTCTCCGCCGCCCGCAGGAGCGCTGCAGGGTCGTCGAAGATCGCTTCGCTCTGGGCCCGAAGAATCCGATCGGCCGGCGGGCCCGGCAAGCTGCCGATGATGGGCGTCGACTCAGGTGCTGATTTTCGGGCTTCTTCGGTCGAGGCCGAGTCGGAAGGTCGCTCAGCCGACGCGTAGATCGGCCCAGAAACGCAATATGCGAGACTTCCGAGGATGCTCAAGAGCTTTGCGGGCTGTTGGAATGAAGGTTTCAAAGACTCTCCCGAACGGTCAATTTACTACGGCTCGCTCGCCGATCAAAATCGCTCGATTCGCCGATGATTTCCTCTATCTGGGCGACGGAGTAGTGCCATCCATTGAGTCCAAGGTCACTCGAAGTTACCGTGTGCGCGCTTTGAGTCTCCTCACGAT
>JAQBEG010000355.1:0-6178 GCA_032123985.1 Deltaproteobacteria bacterium | reverse complement strand
ACGGCCGGCGCCTGAGGCGATGCAGTTGAACGGAGGGTCCTGGCGAATGGTTTCGGGACGAATGTCTCGAACGCTGGAGGCTGGATGAGTCAGGCTCGGCGGGTGGCTTTTTTGTGCTTGGGCGTGATGGGCGGGCCGATGGCGGGACATCTCGCGAGGGCGGGGCTCTCGGTTGCGGTCTACAACCGAACCGCGTCGCGCGCGAAAGCCTGGGCGAGGGCTCATTCGAAGTTCGATGTATCCGTGGCATCGTCGCCCGCACAGGCCGTCCTCGATGCCGAGGTCGTTTTCGCATGTACCGGCGCAGATCCAGATCTGCGCGAAATTACGCTAGGGGAAGACGGAGCATTTGCAGCGATGTCATCGGGGTCGATTTTCGTCGACCATACGACGGCGTCTGCGACAATCGCCCGCGAACTCGCCGAAATTGCCGCGCAGCGTGGAATCGTATTTCTCGACGCGCCGGTCTCGGGCGGACAATCGGGTGCCGAGCAAGGGACGCTGACGATCATGCTCGGCGGTGACGAGCCAGCCTATCAACGTGTGACGCCGCTACTCGATCATTATGCAAAGAAGCATCTATTGCTTGGTCCCGTCGGTCACGGGCAGCTGACGAAGATGGTCAATCAGATCTGCATCGCCGGACTCGTTGAAGCGCTCGCCGAGGGTCTGCATTTCGCCGAGAAAGTCGGCCTCGATGTTCATCGGGTCGTCGAGGTGATCTCTCAGGGGGCTGCCGGTTCCTGGCAAATGGACAATCGCGCCGGGACGATGATCGAGGGGAAATTCGATTTCGGATTTGCAGTGGATTGGATGCGGAAGGACCTCGCGATGGCCCTCGAGGAGGCAGGGCGTCGCGGAGTGGTGTTGCCGGTAACCGCGCTGGTTGATGAGCGCTACGCGGAAATTCAGAAGGCCGGTGGAGGGCGTCTCGATACGTCGAGTTTGATTCTCGCCCTGCGCGATGCAACGCAAGCGACGAAATCGCGTTAGTCGCTCGAGTCTGGGGCCGCACGCGGGTCGCCTGAAGGGCCGGGCCGGCGAAATAGCCAGAGCTGTGCCAGGGCCAGGTCGTTCTCATCGACCAATCCGTCGCCGTCGATGTCGTGGTCGGGATTATAAGGTCCGTTGCGGGCTGTGAGCGCGATCGCTTCGAGATCGCCGCGTGAATCGACCGGGTATATCTGTCCCCACGAAGTCTCGACCCGCCCATCGTTATCGACATCCGGATCGCAGCGATTGCCGACGTGATCGTCGTTCGTGTCTCGTTGTGACGTGTTTGCGACATCCAGGCAATTGTCCAGTGCGTCGAGGACTCCGTCGTCGTCGCGATCGCCGGACTCCAAATGTGACGACTCGGGGATGGTGAGTAGCGGGTCGCCGATGAAGACATTCACCCATCCGAGATGCGGCACGCTGCCGAAGTGGGCTTCGACTGCGGTTCGGCCGTTGGCCCAGAGCAGTAGTTGGACGGCGGGCCGCGTGACTGCGCTGAGGCTCGGGTCACCGATATGCGTCGAGATGGCGTGCGCGCCACGCGCCAGCCAGACTGACAGAAAGTCTTCGAATGGGTCCTTGTCGTGACCGGTGCGCCCGATCGCGGTTCCGCCGAGCGCGATCACCAGCCCCGGATAGTCGAGCCGCGGAGGTAGTGCGCCGGATGCGCCCGCATCCATTCCGCTTTGAAGGATGATTCCAGCCGGGGCAGGGTCTTGCGTCGAAGCGGTACAACCATCACAGACCGAATGGCCAAGGCGCTCGAGCAGCGGGGCAATTGGATCGAAGAGCGCCGCGGAGGCAGCAGCGCGTGAGGCGCGAGGTGAATCCGCATGGATCTGCCAGATAGGCGACGCCGAGGCGCCCATTTCTGTGGGCGGATCGATCAGCCGCCGGAGCGCGATCGGGAGATTCGACTCCGAATCGCGTGGTATCGACGGCCCGGTGATCCGTGCAACGAGGAAGCGGAGATGGGCATTGGGTTCATCACGCCTGAATTCCTCAAAGGGGCGCGGATCGCCGAAGTACGGATTCACGTTGTCTTCCAGCGGCCCCTCTGCGAGCGAGATCCGACCCAGACCAGCGAGCACTGCATCGACGGCCGCCGAACGGCAATCCCGCGGATAGTGCGGCTGGGTATTTTTGCAATGTCCGATGCGAAGCGGAATGCCCAACGTCGTCACGAGGATCGAAACCTCGCCATCCGGGTCTTCCGCGGCCAGATAGGATTCGATCGGTGCGGCGATTTCGGAGTCGAAGGTCGCGGCATCGATCTCTTTCTCCCTGGCACCATTCGATAGCTCGAGCTCGAGGATTCGGCGCGAGGGGACTCTCCGGGCCGATGCGTAATAGTTCCCGATCGATCGCGAGGTCGGGTCGCCCGCACGAACTAGGATCAACACGTCCGCTCGCTCACCGAATCCGCAGGCCTGCATGAACAGCGCGCAGAGGATCGCAAACAGAGGTTTCGCGAGATGTGCGTAGCGCATCGTGCAGGTCACTCGTTCAGCTCATCCGTTGGTCGGGAGGGGGGGTGGCAGTCTACCATGCTGTCTCAAAGCAGCAGTAGAGCTAGTCTATCGGTCTGGGCATTTCGGCCGGTGGGTCGAAGTGCTCTTGCGCTCACGAATCGAGCGGGGTTGCAATCTTTCGGGGGAAATTGATCGGTGGCTCACGAGTTCGTCTACACGATGCATGATCTGCGAAAAGTGATCGGAGATCGCGTGATCCTCGATGGCATCACGCTGTCCTTCTTTCCCGGCGCAAAAATCGGCGTGCTCGGTGCGAACGGAGCTGGGAAGAGCACACTTCTCCGAATCATGGCCGGCATCGACGACGATATCATGGGAGAGGCGAAACCCGCCAAGGGCCTGCGTGTCGGATATCTACCCCAGGAACCTCAGCTCGATCCCGAGAAGACGGTACTCGGTAACGTCGAGGAGGGGGTCGGCGAGATTCGAGCATTGCTCGACGCGTTCAATGCGCTGTCGGAGAAATTCGCCGAGCCCATGTCAGACGACGAGATGAACGCGCTGCTCGAAAAGCAGGGGAAGCTCCAGGATCAGATCGACGCGGCCGACGCATGGGAGATCGATCGCACCGTCGACGTCGCCATGGAGGCGCTGCGCTGTCCGGCGCCGGACGCGGAAGTATCGACCCTTTCGGGTGGTGAAAAGCGTCGTGTCGCCCTTTGCAGGTTGCTTCTCTCGAAGCCCGACATGCTGCTGCTCGACGAACCGACGAATCATCTCGATGCCGAGAGCGTCGCCTGGCTCGAGCGCTTCTTGAAGGAATATCCGGGGACGGTCGTCGCCATCACCCACGATCGCTATTTCCTCGACAACGTCGCCGGCTGGATTCTCGAGCTCGACCGCGGCCGCGGAATTCCCTGGGAGGGCAACTATTCTTCGTGGCTCGAGCAGAAGAACAAACGGCTTGCCGTCGAAGAGAAGCAGGCCGGGGCCCACGCGCGAACCCTCGCCCGCGAGCTCGAATGGATCAAGATGAGCCCGCGTGCGCGCCAGGCCAAGGGCAAGGCTCGCATCAATGCCTATGAAGACCTCATGCGCGAGGGCGTCGATCGCTCCCCGGAGAAGGTCGAGATCGCGATCCCCGTTCCGGAACGACTCGGGGAAGTCGTGGTCGAAGCCAAAGCGCTTGGCAAGGCGTACGGCGAGAAGCTGCTCTTCGAAGATCTCGAGTTCAAGCTCCCGCCCGGCGGCATCGTTGGGATCATCGGTCCGAACGGAGCCGGTAAGACGACGCTGTTCAAGATCATTGCCGGGGAAGAAAAAGCTGATTCGGGTGAGTTGCGTCTCGGAGAGACTGTTGCTCTTTCCTATGTCGACCAGGATCGACGCGAACTCGACGCGACGAAGACTGTCTGGGAAGTCATCAGCGGCGGCGACGAGAAGATCATGATCGGAAATCGGGAGGTGCCATCGCGCGCCTGGGTTTCTTCGTTCAACTTCAAGGGATCCGATCAGCAAAAACTCGTCGGAGACCTTTCGGGCGGAGAGCGCAACCGCGTGAATCTCGCGCTCCTACTCCGTACCGGCGGCAACGTATTGCTTCTCGATGAGCCGACGAACGATCTCGACGTCGACACGTTGCGCGCACTCGAAGACGCGCTGATTGATTTTCCCGGTTGCGCGGTCGTGATCTCGCATGATCGCTGGTTCCTCGACCGCATCGCGACCCACATCCTGGCCTTCGAAGGCGATTCCCACGTCGAGTGGTTCGAGGGCAATTACGAGGACTACGAGAAGGACCGCAGAAAGCGCATGGGCGCGGATGCGGATACGCCGCACCGTATCAAGTACCGGCGGATCGACGCGTGATCAGCGCGATAAATGCCGCGGCCATGGGGAGCGAGCGTAGGCTGTCGTGAAATTCCTTCCCTCGCAGCTCGCCTACCTCTTAGAGCACGGGGAGTCGAAGCAGAACCTATCGGCGTTGGCGCGCTTCGTCGCGATCCTCGTCGCGTCACTGGCCGCCTTCTCGTTTCTCTTCCACGTGATCATGGTCTACGAAGGCCAGGAGCATTCGTGGATCACGGGGCTCTACTGGACGCTCACGGTGATGAGCACCCTCGGCTTCGGGGACATCACGTTTACGAGCGATGTGGGCGGCTCTTCAGCATCATCGTATTGGTCTACGGCATAGTGATGCTCCTGATCGTGGCGCCCTTTACCTTCATCCGATTCTTCTATGCGCCCTGGCTCGAGGCGCAGATCCAACGTCGCGCGCCGCGGGCTCTTCCGCCTGAAACGTCGGATCATGTCGTCATCTGCGCCTACGACGCGATCGCCCAGGGCTTCATTGCCCGGCTCGTCGAACTCGGCATCCCCTATGTCGTGATCGTGCCCGACGCCGCGGAAGCGGCAACGCTCGATGTCGACGGCGTCTCCGTCGTCACGGGTCGACGAGACGTGAAGGCAACCTACGAATCGATTTGTGTCGACAGGGCGCGACTCGTCATCGCGAATCTCGGAGACGCCGAGAATACGAATATCACGCTCACCATTCGCGAAATTTCCTCCGACGTCCAGATCGTCGCATTCGCTGAGGACGTCGACTCGGTCGACGTCCTCGAACTCGCGGGCGCGAGCCGTGTGTTGCCGCTGAAACAGAGCCTTGGAGAGCAGCTTGCCAGCCGGGTGACTTCGGGGACCCAGGTGGCCCATCGTGTAGGGCGTTTCGAGGATCTCGTGATCGCCGAGTTCCCGATCCACGGGACGGCGTTGGTTGGGCGAACGATCCGCGATACGAATCTGCGTCAATTGACGGGGCTCAATATCGTGGGCGTCTGGGAGCGCGGGCGGCTCGAGCCCGCACACCCGGAAACGACGCTCTCGGAGCACAGCATCCCCGTCGTCGTCGGCACGGACGACCAAGTGACGGATCTCGACGCGCTCTTCGTCATCTACCACGAGACCGACACACCCGTTCTCGTGATCGGCGGAGGCATGGTCGGTCGTGCCGTGAGCAGCGCGCTTCGCGCTCGAGGCGCGTCGGTCACGATCCTCGACCGTGACCCTGGGATCGAAGACGAGCTTTCGGAAATCGCTGATCGCGTCGTGATCGGTGACGGGGCGAACATCCATACGGTGAAAGCGGCAGGGATCGACGAGGCACCTTCCGTGGTACTGACGACGAACGATGATGCGACGAATATCTTCTTGACTGTCTATTGCCGGCGACTCAGTCGCGACGCACATATCGTGAGCCGGATCAGCCACGACTGGAATCTCGAGGCGATCCATCGAGCGGGCGCCGATTTCGCGCTGAGCCGTGCTTCTCTCGCGATCCATATGCTCGTCTCGCTGGCCCTTGGCCGAGAGTTGATCATGGTCGGCGAGGGCATCGAACTCTTCGTGGAGCTCGTTCCCGAACACTTCGTCGGGCAGACGCTGGCCGCGAGCGCGATCGGCGCGCGCACGGGTCTTAACGTGATCGGCATCCGTGACCACGGAGAATTGTTCGCGAACCCGGGGGCGACGACGAAACTCGAGAAGGGCGCATCGCTCGTGATGCTCGGGACGGCCGAGCAGCTCGAGCAGTTCTCGCTGCTCCGACCTTCTTAGGGTCGAGAGTGGATCGAGCGCGTTCCGCTTCAGAGCGTAGTGAGTCGGTGTGATATTAGGCATCAAGCCGGACGTTATTCATTAGGATAGCTTCT
>JAQBEG010000354.1:0-3086 GCA_032123985.1 Deltaproteobacteria bacterium | reverse complement strand
CCTTTACGTCGAAGCAGAGCACCAGGCGACCGAGCGGAAGACTGACTTCCGTCACCGGCGCTGGTGTCCTCAAGTACCCGCCCGATTCGTGCGCCGGTCGTAGTGAGCCGGTCGAGGAGGCTGGCCGCGTCGGCGTCTTGTCCCGTGTCCAGCGGGCGTAGTCGATGAGCTCGGCTGGAAAGGTGTTGAAGAAGGTCCCGTTCTGATCCGGGTCGTAGAGAATGAACTCTCCACCGCCATCTACTGGCAGCTCTGTCAGATCCACGTCTCCCCTCGTATTTGGGGAAGCGGTTTTCGGTTCAAAGCCCCGCCGCGATAGTTCGGACGCAAGCTCGCGCATGTTGCCGCCACGAAAATTCATCGGCGTGTTGGTAACCGCTTGGGTGAGGCTTTTCTCCACGAACTCCATGAAGAAGAGCCGGCTTTCGCCCTGTTGCATGGTCCTGGGATCGGGAGACGACACGAATCGGAAGCCGAGCCGCGCGTAGAACTCCGTAGTCGGCTCCAGCGGGTCGGCGTGAATGCACAATGCTAGCCAACCCAAGTCGATGGACTCGGCTGGGGCACCGACGGATAGCTCCCAAGGCTCAATGCGATCGAAGACGTCGCCGCCAGGCTCATCACCTTCGGGGTTGACCACGGTCAAGTGTAGGGAGTGGTCTGCCTCCGATGGTTCAAACTCGAAGCTACGTGGAAAACCGATGCCGACAAAGGCATATTCGCCGGTCCGCCTCAACTTGCCCGAAGGAAACCCGGACGCCTCTACCTGCAGGACGTCGTCGATGGCGGCGAACTCCAGGATGATGCCGGTCCCGATCCGGTGCCGATACCGCCCCTCATAGATTTCAAGTGCGCTATCGGTCATTCGACATTTCTCCTCCGGAACCTTCTGCGGGTAGTAGGGAGCATAATGCCCCTTGAGAAGTTTCCATAGCGCCCGTTCTGCAGCGCGCGGCCGTTCCGAGAGTAAATTTCAGTGGTGCGTGCTTGCGCCGCAGATTTCGGACAGTCCGTCGCAGAGTTGCCTCGCCAAGTGACAAATCTACTCTGGGAGAGGATAGGAAAAACGGTGCTTCAGGCTTTCGTGTGGGTTGATTGGAGAGAGTCTGGATAGAGATTCAGGTCGGCGAGGTGTAAGTAGATGGCTTTGTGGAAGCGATCGGGGCGATAGCCCACGACGTAGAGTCCCGTCAGGAAAAGTTCATCGAGAAGGCGACGAAGCAACTCGTCAAGGCGGGTCACGTCGAAGAAGCCCGCCCCGCCCAGCCCTGGCCGTCCGTGCTGAGATAAGCGTACGGCAGATCGAACAGATTGAGCGTGCTATTCGGCGCACCCGACGCAGTACGCTTGAACGCATCGTGGAGGCACTGGTCAAAGTAAAACCCGACCTGGGCGATCCTGAGCCGCTTGTAGGCCGCCTATTGTCGCTGGCGGGAGTAGGACTCGCGCCCGAGTCGATCTATCGCGATCGCGTGAAGAAGCGGCGGAAGGCTCGCTGGGCGAAGCGGTCTACGCGCCCGCGCTCTAGAGCGTCAATCGTCGCGTGATGCGAGGTAGGCAAAGATGTCTTCGAGGTCATTCGCGTCGAGTTCGTCGAGGACTCCCTCCATGTCCTCGTTCCAGCGCCTGCCGGATCGAAAATCCTCGATCTGACGCCGCAGGTAGGCAGTGTATTGGCCAGCGAGCTGTGGAACCGCCCGATCTCCCCATCCCTCTTCTCCGTGGCAAGTGCTGCACTCCCAGTCGTACAACTGAAAGCCCCGCTCGATATCGCCATCCACCCTCGGCACGTTGAACACGGCCGCGGTGGCGAGGAGCCGCTCGTAGGCGCTCATCTTGGCGTCGGGAGATGGCCGCTCCGTTGGGAGTTCGATCTGCGAAAGCAGTCGGGCAATGTCACGTACGTCGTCTTCGGGAAGTTCACGCTCGGTTGCATACGGGTACATGGGAATGTTGGTCCGATCCCGCGACTTGAAGGCGCGCAGTTGTCGGATGATGTAGCGCTCGTTGAGACCGGCGAGCCGTGGATACTCACCGTCCCCTCCGCCGGCTGCGTTTCTTCCGTGACAGCCAGCGCACATCGCGAGGATTTCTTTGGCATTCTCCGCGTCGTACGCCCAACCACCCGAACTCGGTGCTTCGGATGGCGCGGGCGTTGTCACCGCGCAACCGAGTAGCAGCATCGCGATCCCAGACGACCACCATCCTCTCGCCGAGCCTTGGCGAGGGACGTTCCGGTGAGACCCGCCGCCGACCTCTGGGGCATCGTTTGTGTAGTCCACTACGCTCATTCCCCATTTGAGCCACTCACCTTCGGCCGAGGGGAAACTACCGAACTTGGTTCGTCTGAGGCATTCACGCGATGGATATTTCAAGGCCGCGAATCGCAGCCGCTCCCGTTGCCCGCACATTCTCCCTTCCCCGAACACCCCCCACAGCTTCCGGGTGAACGTCCCTTATGGGACAACCCGAAGCCGATGAACAACAGAGCGACGAACGCGAGTGCCCAGGCTTCCATCATGACCCACTCAAGAGGCCGGCGAAGCCCATGAACGCAAGGGACAGGCTGCCGGCAATGATGAGAACGAGACCCATACCCCAGCACGATTAGATCGTGAGACCCTCGGCGTGGGAAGGAGGAGGCCGTATGTCGAGCCCACTTGGCTTTGATGCGGCGTGGCGCTGCTGGGGCTTTCGAAGCGCAGAGCCAAGCGTTATAGCTAGTCGGTCGTAAGTATGAACTCTCTCTGGCCAAGGCAGATTCTTACTCGGAGGACCTGGATGCTGTATAGAACACGGAGTCATCTAGTTGTGGCAGTTTTCTTGCTGATGCTTTCGACGCTCGCTGCCTCAAATTCAGAAGCCAGCGTAAAGATTCAGAACATTCCCCCAACGCATCATCTCGCACCCGCTGGGACCTCGCTCGCCGATCTTGCAGCCGCTATCAGAGCAGCCGCCGCTGAAAGAGGCTGGCGGATCACCGATGAATCTCCCGGTCTTATGCACGCGACGTTGGTAGTGCGAACACATCGAGCGAGCATCGTTATTGGCTTTGACGAGTCGAACTTCTGGATCGAGTACCGGGA
>JAQBEG010000353.1:0-4770 GCA_032123985.1 Deltaproteobacteria bacterium | reverse complement strand
GGTGACACCGACGGACTTGTTGGTCGAACAATTGACCCGCGATGCCCGGTCCGTCGCTGGCGATGCACGCAAGGCGGCGGGAGCGCTGTTCCAGGCCGTGAGCCAGCCCGGCAAGACCATGAGAGATGCACAGCATTTCATGGAATCGCTTTCGCGTGTCGTGTCGGATCCCGATGTCGAGGGATCACCTCTGCTCTACAAGCGGAGTCTCGCGTGGCATTTTCTGGCCCTCGACGTTCGCTTCGAGGATCTGCGCGGTGCAGCAAAACAAGCGGATGGGACACTCAATGATGCGTTTCTAGCATCGCTGCTCGGTGCCTTTCGGATGTATCACGCCAAGCTGGGTTATTCGATCAAGGAAATGCCAATGGCGATTCCGATCTCCGTACGTCGGGGCGACGATGACGAGGGCGGCAACAAGTTTGCGGGCGCCCGTTTCGCGGGACCGGTCGGCGTTACTGATCCGCGGGCGCGCATCAAGGCGATCGGTGAGTTGGTGCGTTCTGCGCGAGAAGAACCGGCCATCGACGGAATGGCCATTGTGGCACCGGCGCTGGCACGAATCCCTGGCCCCCTGCTTGGACGCCTTGCCGGTAGCCTGACTAAGGCGAATGACCTGCAGGCGAGCAATGTTCCAGGCTTCCGCGAAGAACTCTTCATCGCGGGCGCACGCATCGAGCGTCTCTACGGGTTTGGGCCGCTTCCCGGGTGCGCAACGATGATCACGCTCGTCACGCATCGCGACATCTGTTGCGTCGCAGCGAACGTTGATCGTGCGGCGATCACGGATACGGAGCTATTTGGTGAATGTCTGGAAGAAGGCTTTGCCGAGGTACTTGCGTTGCACGAAGGCGCTGAGCGCCCACGCCGACGAATCGGCAACTAGACGATGCGAGAATCCTCTTTACCCCAATAGCGGTCTCGCAAAATCCGCTTGTACAGCTTGCCGGTCGGCAGGCGGGGGAGCTCTGCTTCGAAGTCGATGCTGCGTGGCATCTTGTAATGCGCCAGATCCTCTCGGCAGTAGGCGAGAAGTTCCTCGACGAGGTCGTCATTCGATTCGATTCCGGGCATGGGCTGTACGACCGCCTTGACTTCTTCGCCGAAATCTTCGTTCGGGATACCGAACACCGCGACATCGGCCACCTTGGGATGGGTAATCAAGAGATCTTCGATCTCTCGCGGATAAATGTTCACGCCGCCCGAGATGATCATGTAGGCCTTGCGGTCCGTCAAAAAGAGATAGCCGTCTTCATCCAGGTAGCCGACGTCGCCGAGCGTGGTTCGACCACCCGACAGGCGCGCGTCTTCGGTCTTGTCCGGCGCGTTGTGATACTCGAAGGGAAGGCCGGCGCCCGAGAAATACACGTTGCCTTGTTCGCCCGCCGGGAGGTCGTTCCCTTCTTCATCAACGATGTGGAGACTCCCGACGCGGATTCGCCCAACCGAGCCAGGCTTCTGCAACCACTCTTCGCTGGTGATGCCGGTGCTGCCGTTGCCTTCGCTTCCCGCATAGTATTCGAAGAGGATCGGACCCCACCAATCGATCATTTGCCGCTTGACCGGAACCGGGCAGGGGGCAGCGGCATGGATTGCACACTCGTGGCTGGAGAGGTCATAGCCGTTTCGTTCGGACTCGGAAAGCTTGAGCATGCGACTGAACATCGTGGGTACCCATTGACTGTGGGTGACCGCGTGTTTTTCGATGAGGGCGAGGGCCAGGCCCGCGTCAAATTTTTCCATCATGACGACGCTTCCACCCCACCCCAGCGTGGCATTGACGAACGCCAGAGGCGCGGCGTGGTACATCGGCGCCGGAGAGAGGTAGATCATGTCTTCGTTGTAGTTGTAGATCGGGCCGAGTGGTCGTGGGTTCTCGAACTCCGAGGGGTGGATTCCAGTCAGCGCGCGCTTGATGCCCTTGGGTCGTCCGGTCGTGCCCGACGAGTAAAGCATGGTCGTTCCGAGCGTCTCGTGCTCAATTCGATCGGTTGATTCGGAAACGAGGGCTGATTCGTAGGAGTCGAATCCCAAAATCGTTTCGCCGATCATGAGGCGACTGCGCACGCTCGGAACGGAATTTTCACCCGTTAGTTGTGTGACGATCTCCAGCTTGGCGCGACTCGTGACGAGGGCAAGTGCCCCACAATCGTTGAGGATATAGGCGAGCTCGGGCGCGGTGAGGAAGCTGTTGATCGCGGTGACGTAGAGACCCGAACGCAGCCCGGCCCATACGGCTTCGAGATACCGTGGATGATTCTCGAGGAAGATGGCGACATGGTCGCCTTCCTTGAGCCCGGCCGATCGCCAGAAACGCGCAAGCTGATTGGACCGCGCTTCCAACTCGCCGTAGGTCACCACCTCGCCGCTGCCGGCCATGACGATGGCCGGATGGCCGGGCTTCTTCTCGGCGTGCGTTCCCGGATACATCGCGTTCGTCTCCTCGTGTGCATCGCGCGGGTCGTGGCGCATCGTGTGCTTCGCCCGCACCGACAGGGCACGAACTGCCGCTTGATCTTCTTGTGCTTGGTAGGTCATCGTGAGACCAGCCGCCAGATTCTGAACAGGGATCGACGCCGAATGGCTGATCTCTTCCTGGCAACCTGACAACCTGTGCCTGGACTCGATGACTGCTAGGTTCGCGACATGCTGTTGAAGGTTCTCACCGTCAATATATGGCACGACCAAGCGCCCTGGCCCGATCGCGTTCTACTGCTCCGGCAATGGATAGGGCGTCTCGAGCCTGATCTGATCGGCTTCCAGGAGGTCCTCGTAGGGGAAGGAGTCGACCAGGCTCGAGAACTCGTCGGCGACCTCGGCTATTACACTGACTACGGTCCAGCGATGACGCTTCCGGACCGTACCCATCTCGAATTCGGCAATGCGATCGCAAGTCGCTGGCCAATTCTGGATCGGGAAGAAATTCGCCTTCCCGACCGTGCCGACTGGGAGACACGCGCCGCACTATCAACCACGATCGGCAGTCCCTACGGCCCGATCGGGTTCACCTGTACGCATCTCCATTGGCAATTCAATCATGGCTATGTCAGAGAGAAACAGGTCGAGATGGTCGCCGAGCGGGCGTGGAAGCGAAGACCCGAGAACGGTTTCCCGCCGATCATTGTGGGCGACTTCAACGCCGAACCGGGCTCGGACGAGATTCGTTACATGACGGGGCTCCACTCGATGCACGGCAGGAGTGTTGCATTCGTCGATGCTTGGGAGGCCGCAGGGGATCATTCCCTACCCGGTGAGGATGGTCTTGGCATCACCTGGTCGAATCGCAACCCCTACGCACGGACAGAATTCGAGCCGCGAAGACGCATCGACTACATCTTTGCTGGATTGCCTGGGCGGAGCGGCGTGGGTGCAGTCGAGAGCTGCCGCGTCGTCTGCAACGAGGAAACGGGCGGAGTTTGGCCGACTGATCATTTCGGCGTCTTCGCAGAACTGCGCACGCAGAAGACCTAGGGCTAAGCTGATCGGAACGCTGGGTACGCGCGTTCCCTGGTATTCGATGAGTTGGACTCAGCCGAAGCGGCCGGAGATATAGTCCTGGGTTCGTGTTTCTCGCGGATTCGTGAAAATGCGTTCCGTGGCTCCCTCCTCGATTAGTTTGCCGAGATGAAAGAAGGCCGTGTGTTGCGAGACACGAGCGGCTTGCTGCATCGAGTGCGTCACCATGATGATCGTGTAGCTTTTTCGAAGCTCATCGATCAGCTCTTCCACCCGCGCCGTCGCAATGGGATCGAGCGCCGAGCAGGGCTCGTCCATCAGGATGACTTGAGGCTTGACCGCAATGGCCCGCGCAATACAGAGTCGTTGCTGCTGACCGCCTGATAGGCTGATGCCCGGCTCACTCAGCCGGTCTTCGACCTCTTCGAGCAAACCTGCTCGCTCGAGGCTCCCGATGACGATTTCGTCGAGTTCCGAGCGCGTTTCCGCCAGACCGTGGATGCGCGGGCCATACGCGACGTTGTCGTAGATTGATTTCGGGAAGGGGTTCGGTTTTTGGAAGACCATGCCGACTCGAGCGCGAAGATTCACGACGTCCAGCGAATCCCGGTAGACGTCTAGACCGTCGAGCTCGAGAAGACCCTCCATCCGGCAATCCTTGATGACGTCGTTCATGCGATTTACACACCGCAGAAAGGTCGACTTGCCGCAACCGGACGGTCCGATCAGTGCCGTTACCTGGTTCGGAGGGATGTCGAGATCGATGTCGAACAGCGCCTGTTTCTCGCCGTAGAAAACGCTCAGATTTCGGGCTCTCACCTTGACCGGAGCTTCGAGTTCAGGCTTTTCTGTCGCCTCGTTCATTCTCGATCTCCTCGCCAATTCGCTCTGAGGAGCGAATGCATTTAGTGAACTCGAAACAATGCTTGAAGCCGACATTTCAATCCGTTCCCAACGCTGCGCGTCTTCGCTCCTCTTCGGTCACGAAGCTACAAGCGTAGTTCAAAGCGTTGTCTCAACCAGACTGCGAGTCCGTTCATCGAAATCAGGAAACCCAATAGGACGATGATCGCTCCGGCTGTCTTTTCCACGAAGGCGCGTTCCGGTGCGTCAGCCCAGAGATAGATCTGGACCGGAAGTACGGTGGCCGGTGAATCGAATCCGGTCGGTACATCCACGACGAACGCGACCATGCCGATCATCAGCAGTGGGGCGGTTTCGCCGAGCGCTTGCGCCATTCCGATGATGGTTCCTGTGAGGATGCCAGGCAGCGCGACCGGTAGCACATGGTGAGCAACGACCTGGAGTGGAGAT
>JAQBEG010000352.1:0-10867 GCA_032123985.1 Deltaproteobacteria bacterium | reverse complement strand
CGCGCCGCGAGGCAGCATCCCGCCGGTGGCGATCGTCGTCGCCGTACCGACAGCAACCTCGATTTCGGGCTGGCAGCCGGTCGCGAGTATCTCGTCATTGAGTCGAAGTCGAACAGGCTCTTCCTCTGTCGCACCGAAGGTGTCCTCTGCACGAACGGCGAACCCATCCATGTTCGAACGATCGAATCCCGGAACGTCGACGGTGGCACGGATGTCTTCGGCCAGCACTCGACCGAGTGCCGCCTCGAGCGGAATGGTCTCGGCCGGAAGCGGCCCCCGACCGACGACGGCGCGCCAGCGCCGGTCGGCCTCGTCCCGATCGAGTACCTCGAGAAATTGACTCTGTTTCACGACTCGACAGTCTCCCAGACGCCGGGGCGAATTCGTTCGTCATCCGTCGCTTCGTCGTCATAGAGGAGAACCTCGACACTCTCGCCTTCGGGCATTCCCTCGAGTTCTCGAGACACGATGACCGCGCCCGCCGCGCGTACCGTGGATGACAATATCGAAGCGCCCGAGGTGGCCAGCGGGATGGCCTGCCCGTTTTCGATCGCGACCCGAACGTAGTCCGTGCGCCCGACGTCGGATGTGATCTTGCGCGCGAGGGGAACGAGTACTCTGCGATGCGGCCATCGACGCGTACGACCTCCCAGCGCGCGAATCGTCGGGCCTGCAAAGAATTCGTAGGCGGCGAGACAACTGACTGGATTCCCCGGCAAGAGAAAAACCAGACGTGAACCGATCCTTCCGATCCCAGTCGGACTCGACGGCCGCATCGAGATCCCGTGGAACGCGAGTTCGCCCAGCTCTGCGAGCAGCCGTGGAGCGTGATCTTCCTGGCCGACCGAAGTACCGCCGGAGACCAACACCACATCGGCCTGATCGTCGGCCAACGCATCGCGGATCTTTTCGGGCACGTCCGGAAGAATCTCGAAGGGCAGCGTTCGCCCACCATCGCGAGCGATCAAGCCGCGTAACACGACCGAATTGCTATCGACGATCTGCGATCCACTGGGCATCGAACCCGCCGCAAGCAGCTCATCTCCTGTCACGACAAGTTGCACACGGGGCTCGCGGACACACGATACGGACGCGCGCCCCATCGAAGAGAGCAGCCCGGCGTCTTGTGGACGCAATCGCCGACCGACCGAGAGCACAGGTTCACCTTTCTTGATGTCCTCACCAATCGCGCCCACGTTTTTCTTGGGCGCGACGGCTTCGGTGATCGAAACGATCCCATCTCTCTCTTCACAGACTTCGGCCTTCACCACGGCATCCGCGGCCTCCGGGATCGGCGCTCCTGTCATGATACGCACGGCTTCACCGCGGCGAAGCTTCCCCCGGTAGGGCGCGCCTGGCAGCGACAGGCCCACGACCTTCAACTGGATCGCGTCGTAAGCCGATGCACCAAAACTTTCGTCGCCGCGCAGCGCGTAGCCGTCCATCGCAGAGCGGGCAAACCCAGGCACATCGACCTCGGAAACCACGTCTTCGGCCAATACCCGACCCACACAATCGAGAAGCGGGACGAGATCGTCCTCGAGGGCGGTTGCGTGCTCGGCAAGAAACGCGTCGACTATTTCGACGTCGACCCGCGCGACAAAGCCCCGCATGCGTACGTCGTCTTTCAACCATCCCTCCTTCGATCGACCCTGCAAACCAAGACGGGCAGAGGGTCCACCCTCTGCCCGTTTTGATGCGAAAAACTCGAAGAACTCACAACACCCACAGCCCGCGAGATTGAGCGCTCGCCCAATCAAGAGCCGATCAGCTCATCCCGTCGCCTTGGCCGAAAAGAGTTCCTCCCGGGCGGCGAAGCGAACCTTCGATTGATTGATCACGTCGAGGGGCACATCGAATTTCATCGAATGGTCCGGACCAATCCCCTCCTCGACGAGGCATTCGGAGAGACCGTTGTCCTCGTCTTTCCAGCCCGCCGCCGCGTTGAAGTTCCACTCGTCTTGCAGCGCTTCCCAGCCCTGATCGGCGATCTCTTCGCGCGACATCTCGATCCCGTAGAGCAATCCATAGTACTCACGGATGTTGTCGAGGTTGGGCCCGAGAAACTGACAGAAGCCGGAAGAATCACACACCATGTTGATGAGCTGGACTTCCTGCGAGGCCTGCGCGAATTGTTCCGGCGGCATACCCGGATTCACGATCAAGCCGGCCGTATGGTCGGCGCCCATCGGACCGGCCGCGTAGGTCACGCCGGTGGCCTTGAGCGGTCGCGGATCCCATGCCGGGATCGCCTGACCTCGAGCGTGGGGAACACGCTTGTGGCCGAGCGCCTTGCCGGTCGCCACGGCCCCGTCGCCGATCATGCGTCCCCTCTCCGTTCCTTCGGCAATCTCCTGGAGGAGTTGGATGGCTGCGGCCGAGTCGCCCCATTCCATCCCACCCGAGTCCATCAAGATCGCAATCGCGGCGCCGGTCTCGATCGTGTCGAGCCCGAGCTCGTCGCAGAGCCGATCGAGCTCCGCGACTTCGTCGAAGGTCTTGATCGCACAGCTGGCACCAAGAAGTGTCAGCGTCTCGAACTCGAGGGCGGACGTCTTGTAGTTCCCATCCTTGTCATGAACGATATTCGAACACTTCACGATGCAACCGGTCATACAGTTGTGCATGCCGCCACCGCGTTCCTCGAAGCTCTCGACGATTCGTGCACCATCGAGCGTGGCAACGTCGGGCGACTGGCCCTCGGTCCGGTTCTTGTAAACGAAAGTGTTCAGCATGTTCGCAACTGGGACGACCGACGACGTTCCGTGCTTGAACATCTGGGGACCGGCGAGGTAGTCCTTCGAGTAGCCCTTGTTGAGGGCGTTGAACGCCTTCGGATCCGCCGCCTGACGTGCCCGAGCTTTACCGGGATCGACGAGCACCCACTTCAGGCACTTCGAACCCATGACTGCGCCAAGTCCGCCGCGCGCCGCGTGGCGTGCCGGCCGACGTTCGGCGTCCTGATCGGTACAGGCGACCGATGCACCCGATAGGCCGAGTTCACCAGCCGGCCCGATCGAGATCACGCTCGCGGTCTTGGCCTCGTTTGCAAGAAGTTTGTCGCAGAGCGCGTAGTTCCACATGCCCTTGTATTCGTCGGCGCTGACGATCGAAACCTTGCCTTCGTCGATGCGAAGCCCATACCGCTTGTCGCGGTCGGTGGGCTGGCCCTTCACGACGACTGCGCGAATGCCGAGCTTCATCAAATGCTGACCCGGGTTGCCGCCGGCGTTGGCCTCTTTGATGCCGTTGGTGAGCGGGCTCTTTCCACCGATCGAGATTCGTCCGGAGGTCGGGGCAGTAGTGCCTGACAGAACACCGGGCGCCATCACCAGGACATTGTCGGGTCCGAGCGGATCGCAGGCTGGATCACATTCCTTGGTCAAGATCTTTGCGGAGAGGCCGCGACCCCCGAGTAACTTCCAATCATCCGGAAAGGGCTCATAGGACGTGGTCTGGTCCGTCATGTTCACGTAGAGGAGTCGATCTCCCTCGGGTCCGGGCATGTTGGCATTCCTCAGAGTCATTGGGTTGGGATTGAAAAACGGGCGAGTCGGTAGGTTCCATCAATCGCGGCAGCGTTGCAACGCGTTCGAGCAGACGATCCCAGTCTCTAGCCGCCCGCGATAGCGGCGATGACCTCGATTTCGTCTGTCCCCGAAACGGCTGTATCCAAGACTCCCGGGTCCCTGTCGAGCAGGGTGCCGTTCAGGGTCACGTTCACGAAGCGGTGGATTTCGCCTGTTTTCGGATCGATCACCAGCTCACGAAGACCGGGGAATCTTTCGTCGACGGCGTCGAAACACGCTCCGATCGTGTTGACGGGGATGTCGATCTTCGATTCCCCTTGGGTAGGTCCGCGAAATATGACGGGAATGAGGACGACGGCCATGTTTTCTCCTGGCTTCGTGGGCTGGGCGCAAAAACTGAGTTTCGAGGTCCTCGCACTGAATTTCAAGCGCCGTCCTAGATCGGATCGTAATACTGGCGCTTCGCGGGGATCTGCCAGAATTGGTCATCGGGTGGGTCGAATGGCCGCTGATCGGCGGTGCGCCTCTTCGAATCGGGAAGCGAATCGGGAAGCCACGCGGTCAGGAATCCGTCCCGACCTCGTCCATGGTGGACACATCCTGTGTCGAGGCCACGAAGCCCCGTGGCCACATGGAGTCCCTGCCGCGACCAATGCCCGTAAACGAGCCCGTAGTCGTGACCCCTGCTCGCCCAGACGCGATGCCAGGCCTGGCCAGGAGTCTCGGGTTCTTCACTGGACCAAACCCCATCTGGCGCGATGCTCCGGCAACGGGTCATGCGTCCGAGCGCATCGCGAAGTGCGTCCGTCGCTAAATCTGCCGAGAGAAATTCACGGGCTTCTTCGCGAGACGACGACAATCTTTCCCGAACGCGATCGCCCGTAGCGACGAGTTCTTCGAGACTCCAGTCAGGGCTCGCCGCAGCATGCACCATTGCAAAGCGCTGATCACCGATCTGCCCAGAAGCGACCAAAGGTCGACTCCGCAACCAACCGATCCAATCCGCCGCGTCCGTTCCGGAGAGCACGTCGTCGAAAGTATCGTTCGGCCCGAGGTCGCGAAGCCCGAGGTCGACGGCAAGAAGGCTGATCTCGTGGTTGCCGAGCACATACTGCGCCCGGCCGGCTTCGACCAACCCGCGAACCAGCTCGAGGGGCCGTCGATTGTCGGGCCCACGATTCACCAGGTCCCCGGCGACCCAGAGGACAAAATCATCCCCATACGTGTCTGTCGCGCGGGTCACGAGCTCCTCGAGTTCGTCTGCGCAGCCCTGTACATCACCGACGAAGATTCGTTGCATCGTGCTTTCCGCGTCGACTAGCCCTTTGATACGCAGAGATTGGACAGACGGCCGATCCCCTCGATCTCGCTCTCGATCGTGTCCCCGGCCTGCAGATAACGGCGCGGATCGCGAACGCTTCCTACACCACCGGGGGTTCCAGTGAAGATCAAATCGCCAGGGCGCAACACGCAGTATCGGGAGATGTACTCGATCAGCTCAGGAACCGAGAAAATCAAATTGGCTGTCGTCGATTCCTGCATCTGCTCACCCGAAACCCAACAGCGCAAAACCAACGCATCCGGATCCTCGAACTCGTCGAGACTGACGAGGGCGGGCCCGATTGGACCAAACGCCGCGGCCGACTTTCCGAGGCTGAATTGGGGAGGCTTGTCCGAGAATTGGAGTTTTCGATCAGAGATGTCCTGACCCACGCAAAAGCCCGCGACATAGTCCCACGCCCGGACCGCCGAAACGCCGCCCGCTTCGCGACCGATCACGACTACCTGCTCGACCTCCCAGTCCACGCGATCCGACGTGAGCGGCACCTCGGCATTCGGCCCGACCAGACACGTCGGAAATTTCGTGAATACCATCGGGGAACTCGGCATCGGCAGACCGGCTTCCGCTGCATGATCCTTGTAATTGAGCCCGATGGCGAAGACCTGTGCCGGATTGGGCACGGGCGGACCGAGACGATCGGCATCGATCGAGGGGTCGCCAGTTTGCGGAGCCTGCTTCGCCGCCCAGCTTCGAACCTCCTCCCATACGCTGAAGACGGACATCGGATCCGACGAGAATTGCCCGCCGCTGCGCGCCTCCACATCGATAAAGCGGCCCGCCACTTCAATGCCCATCCGTCCATCCAGATTGACCAGTCGCATTTTCGTCCTCCTCGCGAGCCGCCCATCCTACAGCCTTCGCCGTGTTTTTGAGGTTCGACAATGAATCGAAGCTGCGCCCCCACGGGTTATTTCGGCTCTGTGATCGGCAGACAAACGCTCGCTGCGCGGCAGCCTTGGTGTAACTTCCGGCCTTCCAAGCGAGCGCTGTGCAACGCGGGCGATGGCCCTCCGATCAATATGCAGGGCGGCTTCGTCGGGGCGATCATTTCTCTTCGAGGCCTCGCAGAATACCGCCGGGGGTCAGGTGGGACGTAGAATAATCATCTGCGATGGAGCCGAGAGCGCACGCTTTTGGAGTCGCATCGGAACTGATGAACTCGAAGAACTGACGTGGATTCCACGTGAGGCCGAGAGTCGTTCGCGGCCCTCTGGATTCAGGATCCTGCAGGGCGGACTCGACGAAGACGCGATCGGGAAGCTCGATCCCAAGGACGACGACGAATTCGCTCTCGTCAGCGACGACGGTCCCTGGACTCGCCTGGCCATCCGAAGGATTCGCAAGGTCGACGAGAACGCATCGATTCTCGTGCTATCGGATAGCCTGAGCGAAGGCGACCTGCCGGATCATCCCTCGCTGCGTCGAACCGGCTGGAAAACGTTGATCCGCGACGACATCAAAGAGGAGTTCGATCACCTAGCCAACCTGCAGCGGGTCGTAAAAATCCGAGCGCTTCTCGCGTCACGGGAACGCATCGGCATTCTGGTGCAGCCCGATCCCGACCCGGATGGAATCGCGAGCGCCTATGCGCTGCGCGCGCTGTTGGGGCGAAAACGAACGACGGCACCACTGATCTCCTTCGGCGACGTCCAACGACCGGAAAACCAGGCACTGTGCGAAGCGATCGGAATCGAAGTTCGTGTCATCACGACCGAGCAGATCAGTGAATTCGACGGTCTCGTCCTCGTCGATGTCCAGCCCAACGTCTTCGGCGACAATCTTCCCGAACGACTCCGCAACATCGACGTCGTGGTCGATCACCATCCCGAGCGATCCGGTTATACGGCGACGATCCGAGATATCCGAACGAGCTACGGAGCGACTTCGACAATCTTCACGGAATACCTGCGTGCGACGAATACGGAGATCAAGCCACGTCTCGCTACCGCGCTCCTCTACGGAATCAAGAGCGACACGCAGTATCTCGGACGCGAAACGAGCGACCGCGACATGGATTCCTTCGCCTATCTCCACGAATCGCACAGTCCGGCACTGCTTCGACGCATCGAAAGACCGGCGCTGCCTATTTCCGGACTCCAGGCGCTGGGCCGAGCCTTGGCTAAATCCAGAGTGCGCAATGGAATTCACATTCTCGTGCTAGGCCGCGTGCGCGAAGACGTGATCCCCCAGGTCGCCGACATGGCGCTCCAGGCCGAGGGCGCCGAATGGGCGGTCGCCGTTGGCACGGTCGGCAGCGACCTCGTCTTCTCCGTCCGAAATGTCGGATACGTGCGCGCCGCCGGTGAAGTCGTCAAAGCGGTCGTCGAGGGATTGGGAGTCGGCGGCGGTCATCGCTCGATGGCCAAAGGGATCATTCCGCTAAAGGCGTTTCGCCAGGTCTACGGGCGCGCTGATCGCGCCCAGATTCATAGCGCGCTCTACGATGCCTTCATTCGCGCCATCCACCGAAGTGGAGACTGAACTCGATGTCGCGCCCAACGGCCTTGGCTCCCGCAGAAGTCGAATCTCGCTTGAAGACGCGATCTGACTGGAAACTCGATCAGAGCAAGCTGCATCGAATGTTCAAGTTCGAAAATTTTGTCGAAGCCTTCGGCTTCATGAGCCAGATTGCCATTCTCGCCGAGAAAATGGACCACCATCCCGAATGGTCGAACATCTATAACCGCGTCGATGTCTATTTGACGACACACGATGCCGGCGGGCTGACCGAACTCGATTTCGAACTCGCTGACCACATGGATCGCCTTGCGCCCTAGCGCGCGGCAATCCATCGCGGGCCGCCGTTACGAATAAGACAGCAGGTCATGGGCGCCTCTCGTTCGTTCCGGAATCGGGATTCCAAGCGGGCAGCTGCCCAGGCAAGGGGCGGAACAGCCGGCACAGACCGATGCGTTGACTTCGAGCTTTGAATAAAGCTCCATCGCTTCTTTTTCAGAACGATAATCCTCGAAGTACATGCGGTGTCGCAGGACGTCATGGATTGGAACGTTCTCAGGGCAGCTTCCGAGACAGGCTCCGCAATGTGGCGCGCAATAAGACCCAACGATGGCGCGATCGTAGGCGCCGAGGGTCGCGACGTCGTCAGGCGTCAGGGTCTGACCCGACGAGAACAAGTACTCGTCAATATGCTGCATCTCGAAGAATGAGATGACGGCGCAAGACACCTTCGGGTTCGAGTGCACCCATTTGAGCGCGGCTTGCGCATAGGTGTTGGCGTCATGGAAATTTTCGAGGTTGCGATGCTTGGCGCCTTTGAGCGTCTTCATTGCGACAATGCCCATATCCTGCTCTTCATGAGCACGATCGATGATCCCGTCCAACTCCGACCAGATGCCGTGATGATAGGCGAGCATCATGACATCGAAGCGACCAGAGTCGATCGCCGTATTCGCCACCTCGACCAGCCGTGGCGTGTGTGTCGAGACTCCGAGAAAGCGCGCTTTGCCCTCCGCCTTCAGCTGATCGAACGCCTCGTGCACATTTTCGTCCATCAGCCGGTCGACTTCGTCACACGAATGAATGTGCACGAGATCGACGTAGTCGGTACCGAGTCGGCGAAGGCTATCGTGGATGACTTCCTTGTAGCGCGCGACCGACGTCCCAGCCGGGAGATGACCGATCGGGGTGCAGAATTTCGTGGCCAGAAATACCTGGTCTCGGGGAAACTCTTGCAGGGCTCGGCCGACGACGAGTTCGCTACCGGACGTTGAATAATCAGGCGCAGTGTCGATGTAGTTGACGCCGCGCTCGAGCGCGGCTTTCACGATTTTCCATGCTTCGTCGCCGCGCAATCGGCCGGCTCCGAGAACGGTGTCCGAAACTGCCCAGCCCGTACGTCCTAGGCGTCCATAGGACTCGACTCTCGCGGTCTTCCAGGCCTCGTCCCAAGTCGGATGAGTCTTGACGACGCCGTTGTCCGAGCTGATCCGATTATTGATGTCGTACCAGCCATTGCCCTTCTTCCCGATACCGAAGAGCGCGTGGCCCAGGCTTCCGACGACCCCGGCGACCAACGCGCCGAATCCGACCGCGGAGGTCGTGAGAAAGCGACGTCTTCCACGACTGGCTCCACCCGATCCAGTGCGCGTGGAGAAAAGCACGAAACCGATCGCGACTAGCGGAATCAACACGAGCGTACCCAGCCCCAGTACGACGCCCCCGATCGCGTTCGACATGTCTGGGCCGAAGGTGCGTTGGAGCCACTCGCCGGCAGGAAAGGCGGTCGCGTCGAGACCAATCACCGCGTGGTAGAGAAAATTTCCGCTGATCGCGTAGCCGGCAATCAGGGCCAGGATTACGACAATCCCGGCCATGCGGCTCGTACTGCCCTTCTCGAATGCCATCGACTCGCCCTCCTATCCATGGGACCACGAAGTCGCCACAGTACTACATCTCTCGTTGCGCAATGCGCCCGGACTGGGCAAGTATAGGGTGCGAAGGTCTCCACCCGAAAGGACCCGGATGGCGAGCCCGCTCATCATTCCCGAAGTGGCCTCTTTGCCCGAGTATGAAGGCCACGATCTGGGGGCGACGGATTGGTATACGATCGGCCAGTCGCAGATCGATGCCTTTGCAAATGCCACGGGCGACCGTCAGTGGATTCATGTCGACCGAGAACGGGCGGAACGCGAATCGCCCTTCGGAACGACCATCGCCCACGGCTATCTCACAATCGCCCTCGCGCCAGCGCTCCTGCCGGATCTCGTTCGGGTCGAAAACTGCTCCCAGATCGTGAATTCTGGCGTCGGAAAGCTGCGACTGCGCGAACCAGTCCCTGCTGGCAGCCGCGTGAGGCTCCACGCGAGCATCAAGAGCGTACGCAGCGTGCCGGGCGACGCGATGCGCCTCAACCTCTCGATCCGCTTCGAGGTCGAGGATGTGAAACGACCGGCCTGCACCGGTGAGCTGATCTTCGTCTATTTTCCGTGAGCGGTTGGTTGGGGCGGCGGATCCGGCTCGAGCCCGCACTAGAATCCACCAGCACAGCGCGCAGGCCCGGGCCCGGGGTATGCTCGGCCGCATGAAGATCGCCCTCGCACAAATCAATCCCACCGTCGGTGACCTCCCCGGGAATCGACGACTCGCGCAAGACGCTGCAGAGCAGGCTGCCTCGGCCGGTGCGGATTGCGTCGTGCTGCCGGAGCTAGCGTTGACTGGCTACCCGCCAATGGACCTGCTTGAGCGCGACCGCTTCGTCGACGATCAATTGGCAGAACTCGACGAACTCGCGAAGACCTCTCGACGCATCACGATCGTCGTAGGTGCAGTCATGCGCATCGACGACGCGCGACCCAAATCGATCGTAAATTCCGCCGTAGTGCTGGCCGACGGAAGCCTTCATGCGTTCCGAAGCAAGACCCTGCTACCGACGTACGACGTCTTCGATGAGCAGCGTTATTTTGCGCAGACCCAGGATTGGACCCCAGTCGAAGTTCCAGGTCTGGAAACATCACTCGGACTCGCCATCTGCGAGGACACGTGGTTTCAGACCAAGCCCTACCCGGTAGACCCGGTGGCCGAGCTGACCGCACGTGGCGCGGGGATCATTATCAACCCATCCGCATCTCCGTGGCACGTCGGCAAGGCCGCCGAGCGACGCGCCATGCTTGCAGAGGTCGCGATTCGAAATAAGCGACCCGTGGTCTTCGTCAATCAGGTCGGTGGAAATGACGAGCTGATCTTCGATGGTGGGTCGTGTGTGATCGACGCGAAGGGAGGGGTACACGCCGCAATGCCGCTCTTCGAATCCGGAATCGCGATGTGCGAGATCCCGCTCGGACCGGGCACGCCGCTCGAAGAAGTCGACGATCTCGCGCCAATCGAACAACTCGAACGCGGACTCGTACTCGGAATTCGCGACTATTTCCTGAAGCAAGGCCTCCCGCCCGACGCCGTCATCGGCTTGTCTGGCGGAATCGACTCCGCCGTCACGGCCCATCTCGCAGTCGAGGCGCTCGGCGCTAAACGCGTACTC
>JAQBEG010000351.1:0-4872 GCA_032123985.1 Deltaproteobacteria bacterium | reverse complement strand
ATCTGCCGAACCTGCTGGACGCGACCGATGACTCTTGCCAGGTTGGACTGACGAACGGGCTCTCGCTGGCGGGTGTCAGCGATCCGGCCGCCGGCCTTGAGTGGTACCTGGTTCGTGGCTGGAACACCGGGGGCTACGGTTCGGCGGGCGCCGCAACGGCCGGAGCCCGCGTCCACGATTCGTCGGGGACTTGCCCCTGATCCGTTAGGATCCACCGGGATCCGTTGATCCAACTGAAAGCCCCGTCCCCTCAGTGGGGGCGGGGCTTTTTCTTTCCGGTGTCGTTGAGGTAGCGTGCGCCGGGAGGGGCGCGCGTGAAGTCGAAGACTTGGTCCGACTCGGCATGGTGCGCCGCGCTGTTCCTCCTGGCGGCGCTGGTCCGCGTCCTGTTCCTCGCGGGAACCGTGGACCGGGATCTTCCCTTCAGCCTCTTCTATTACGGAGACAGCCGCATCTATCGCGAGTTCGCCCTCGCGTTGATTCGCGGCGACGTCTTCGACCAGGGGATCCCGCTTCACCCTCCGGCGTTCGCGTACGTCCTTTCGTGGATCATCGCGTGGGTCGGCGAGCGCCCCTTCGCGATACGCTCCCTCCTCGCGATCGGCAGCGCAACCGTGGTCCCGATGACGTACCTCCTCGGGCGGGCGCTCTGGGGGCGAGCCGTCGGCATCACGGCGGCCCTGCTCGCGACGTTTGCGTTCGGGCTGTGCGTCGTGTCGGTGTCGGCGAACGCGGAGACGATCTACTTCCCGCTCCTCGTCGCGCAGGCGTTGCTGCTCGTGGGCTTGGGGGACGCGCTCGCCGCGGATCGCGGGCGGGCCGCGGCGATCCTGATGAGTGTCAGCGGCATTGTCCTGGGCTTCGGCGCCTTAACGCGGGCCGAGCATTTCGGGCTCGCGGTGGTCCTTCCCGTGGCGCTTGCGATCGGCTGGCCGGCGATCCCATGGCGCCGCGTCGCGGCGCGCTCTGCTGCGATTGCGGGGATCGGAGTGCTCGTGATCGTCCCCTGGACGCTCCACAACCACCGCACACTCACTCAGTTCAACGCGGACAATCCCGGCCTCGCCGAGCCTCTTCCGACATGGGTGGGCGTTTCGGGGACCGGACCGCTCGTCTTTGCGCTCTCAAACAACGCGAACGCCGACGGCACGTTCCAGGCGGGCGTGCTCGTCGAGGCGATGGGCCGTGGACGGCTCGATCTCACCGACCCGGAGCAGGCCGACGTCTACCTGCACGGCGACCGGCTCGGTTGGGCGTTCCTCGTCGGAAGCCCGGGCGCCGCGGTGTCGCTTCTCGGTCGCAAGCTCGCACTGGCGTCGGACGCCTTCGCGCTCGGCTTTGGCCTTTCGAACTGGCCCGAAGGGCTGACGGGCACCCGCCGCCCGGTCGATGTATTCACCCCGGACCTTGCAGGCTGGAAGTGGGCCTGCTTGATCTTTGTGGCCGTGGGGATCTGGCTGTCTCGTCCCGTTCTGCGGCGCGGAGCCATTCTCTGGCTCACGGCGCTCTACGTGATCTCGGTGACGCTGGCCTCGTTCGGCTACGCCCGGTTCTTCCTGCAGTTCGCTCCGTTCGTGTTCCTCTTCGAGGCGGCGGCGCTCGTGGCGTTCGCGTCGCGGTTTCGCCACCCCAAGTCGCGGCGAGTCGTGGCCTGGCTCGGTGCTGTTTTGGCGGTGGCGCTCACCGTGGAGCTCGTGCTGGCCGCCGCCCATCCGCTGAATTTTCGCGCGTCGGGAAGCGTGGACCCGGCAACGGGCAAGATCGCCCAGGACGCTGAGGTAAACCTCGAGCCCGCGGCTCGCTAAGCAACTGCTCGCAGTAGCATTTGGTTCGCGCAAACTCTGAAGAGTCCGGACAATAAAATGACCGATGCCCGACCCACGGCGAGGCCTTTTCCCTCTAACCCACTTACGACGCGATAGAATCCGCCGCGAGCCGGAGTGGCGGAATGGTAGACGCAGGGGACTTAAAACGCATCGAGTAGGTTGAGGGCGCGGCGCTTCTTACGAGGCGTCGCGCCTTTTCTGTCTTGCGATCATGGGCGGGAGTCTCGAATCACGGGCGGAGGCCGGAAACGATGGAGAGATTTTGGAGACGGCTTGCGCTCCCGGAGTGCAATTAGCCGACTCTCTCCGGCCACTCCAGCCGCGGGCAAATTCCGAGAACTGCGTGGGACCGCCTCGTTTTGGCGGAACTTGACTGACCTCCGCCCTGGCACGACGTTCTACGCAGCCACAACGAACACTGACCGAACGCGGAGGTATGGATGCGACTCTTTCGAATCATCTACGCAATGGTAGCGCTGCTAGCGATACTCTCCGCGGGCCGACCGGCCCACTGTGCGCCGCCCAGCGATGGGCTTCGTCCCAAGGTTCTCGAAACGTTTCTTCGAATGCGGATCCTCGCCGCTGTCATCGAGACTCAGGCCGTCGAGACCGCGTATCCAGGGCCGACCGATGGGCTCGTCCCAGTGTCATCGCTCGGTAACCAGGTCACCGCTCGTCTGCGAAGCCATGGTGGGGTTGTGCGCGATGCTTGGAACAGCCCACTCCTCTACTGGTCCGACGGGAGGGGCTATCTCATCGTCAGCCTCGGGTCGGACCGAACGATGCAGTTCAACTACGACGCGGTCCCGCCGTACGCGAACGTTCCCATGGGGTGGGCGGGAAGTGACCCCGCCGATGACTTGCTGATCGTCGACGGGGTCGCTTTCCGTGGCCCCTTCTCGCAGCGCGAATTCTTGCGGCAGGCGATGGGCGAAATCCGCAACCTGGGAACGGCATGCGAATCGTTCGCCGTCGACAACAACATCTATCCAGGACCAGTTCAGCCCATCGATAGCGTCGAGCGGATAGCGGCCGTTCTCGAACCGTGGTACATGCGCGTGATTCCGAGGAGCGATCCGTGGGGCAATCCCTACCTCTTCTGGTCCGACAGAACGCGCTACGCGCTGGTGAGTTACGGACCCGATGGGATTCCGGACTTTCCCTATGCGACGTGGGGGCGAACTGAGTTTGACGCGATGCAAGCCGGTGGCACCACCCGGTTTGGAGCGGATCTCGTCTTCGCCAACGGTGAATTCGTTCAGTGGCCGACAGTGGCAGGACTAACGTCGCCGACCGAAGACCTGCGACGAGCGATGACTGATCTCCGAATTGCGTCTAACGTCTGCGAGATGTTCAGTACTGACTACGGCCTCTACCCAGGACCTGTTGAACCCATCGACGTACTCGCTCGGATTGAGACCGTCGTCGAACCGACTTACATTCGAGCGCTTCCGACCGTCGATCCTTGGGGACACCCCTACCTCTTCTGGTCCGACACAACGCACTACGCGTTCGTGAGTTACGGACCCGATGGGATTTCGGACTTTCCCTATGCGACGTGGGGGCGAACGGAGTTTGACTCGATTCACACCGGTCCCACCACTCGGTTCAGAGCGGATATCCTGTTCGTCAGCGGTGAATTCGTTCAGTGGCCGACAGCGGGAGTGGGTCCGTAGTCGGCGGAAGAGCGGCAGGGCATACGCTGAATTCTCGGATGCGGGGCGAGGAGCCTAGGAGACACTCCCCGGCTACGGCGGCAGCGGGCACTGTCCCACGACGTCCTAAGGCGTGAGGCCGCCCGGTCAGGTCTCGACTCGTCGAGTCCGATTCCGGATCGTCTTCCGCGCAGCCAAGCACTGCCGCTAGGCGGTTCCGTCGTTCGATGCTCCGGGGCCGCTGTAGTACTGGCGGTAGTAGTCTTCCTGGGTCTCGATAACGACCCTACAACTCAATTCTGTCGGCAAGATGATTCGACCGAAGGCAGATGCCTGTGATGGGTCGCTCGGATTGAGGATCACGCCATCATCCAAGAAGTAATGTGCGACACGATCTCGAAAGGTTTTGCGCAACTCGTTATCCAAGAACTCCTTGATGGGCTGTCCAACGTACTCACTTTGAAAGCGAACAAGCTCCGGGTGATCTGGGATGCGTTCCTTGCGAGTCGTGATTGACTTGCCATCCTGTTGCGCACGGCGGAAGAGCTCGGGGCGAAGGTGGGAGTAGATCCCCTCCAAAATCTTGAAGTAGCACAGGAAACGATAGAGCTTGCTGACAGAGTTCTTGGCCTCACGATAGAGCGCGTACACGGGAACCAACTCGGTTCTGAGCGCAGCGCTCCCGGGATTCAGGATCACGTCGTCGTAGGGCATTGTGAAGTCAACCGAAGTCAAATCGTTCTTGATGTCCCTGCACACAACACGATCGATGATGAGGGGAGTGTTGGCCAAGTATGAGAGATGGTCAAGGGAGGGCAGCAGTCCGGAAAGGAATACGTGCCGCGCATCCTGGGTGGATCGCGCTCGACAGCGACCGATAGCTCCAGCAAATTGTCCGTTCGCGTTTACCATCAATCGATACGCGCCAAGGGAACCATCTATCTTGATTTCGGAAACGCCACCTCGTGGTCTGAAGAACGACTGCCCCCTCGTGGGGTCCACGTCCATCGAGAGCTTGATCGAGAATCCCGCTTCCTTGGAGAACGAGCACCTGACGTCGAACTCCCGCTCGTCTCGGTCTAGGAAGCGCTCCTCGGGGTCGGAAATTCCCGGTCCGCACTCCGCAGACCAGAGATCTCCTGGTATGCCCGCCGGGGGGAAGTTTTCTCGCTGAAGCCGAAAATCCGGACTCACAGTCGCCTTCCTTTCTTGTCCGCTCAACCATTCGCAACCAGAACCGGCCCCGCCGGTCGTTCACACAGTTGTTAGACGGGTCATTCCCAGTAGCCAAAGCACCCGAATACAGATTGCAGGAGACAAGAGTCGCCAGACGCCGGACCCGATGGGAAGATGACAAATTGTGGCCCGCGTTCATCAACTCGCACGACCAC
>JAQBEG010000350.1:0-2874 GCA_032123985.1 Deltaproteobacteria bacterium | reverse complement strand
GATGAATCCCGCTGCTTAGGACTCTTCCTCGTACCGAACCAACAAAACAGTCGTATTGTCGATTCCGCCGGCGGCGTTGGCCGCATCCACCAACCCGCCGGCCGCGACTTCGAGGTCCTTCTCGTGCGAGACCCTTTCGGTGATCTCGCTGTCCTCGATATGGGTCGTCAGTCCGTCCGAGCAGAGAATGAAAACGTCGTCGGACTGTGGAGTCATTTCGGCCAGGTCCGGCTCGATTCGCGACCGCACGCCCAGCGCGCGGGTCAAAACGTGGCGGTGGGGGTGCAGGCGAGCATCGGCCTCGCTGATCTCCTGGCGCCGCAATAATTCGCCGACGATTGAATGGTCATCGGTGAGCGCGCGCAGACGGCCCTGTCGAAGTAAATAGGCGCGACTGTCACCCACGTGCGCGAGCCCCAGTCGCTCTCCGCCAAAGAGCAGGCCAACGAACGTCGTGCCCATCCCGGACAGCTCGGGTTTAGCCTCAGCAGCCATGAATATTTCACGATTGGCACAGGCGACCGCATGACGAAGCCGCTCGGCAGGGCTCACCGCGGCGCCCTGCAAGGCCTGGATTGCACGAATCGCCGCTTCGGAAGCCATTTGGCTGGCAACCTGACCAGCCTTGTGACCGCCCATACCATCCGCTATCAGGTAGAATCCCAGATCGGGTACGATCGCGTAGCGATCTTCGTTCGTCCGACGGCGAACCCCGACGTGGGTGCTCGCTGCAGATCGGAGCAGCATCAATGGACCTCCCCAGGGCCCAACTCCAGGCAGAACCCTCTGATGACCGTATCGGAGCCGTCCTAGTGTGGCTTGACCATAGGCAACCCTGGGTTTCGCTCACGAACATGCAAAAAACCATTCAATCACCCGCAAGACCGAGACGATAAGAGCTGCGAGCGGTACGCTGATGGCAGGACGGGCCCGCGGGCCGGAACGGGGGGACCTATGTCCAAGACGCTTCTCTTGGCTGACGATTCGGTGGTGATCCAAAAGCTTGTTGGGCTTTCCTTTGCCAACGAAGATGTAGACATTGTCACGACGGACAACGGCGATGACGCCATCATCAAGGCGCGTGAAATCTCACCGGACATCGTGCTCGCGGATGTCGTCATGCCGGGCAAGAGCGGCTACGAGGTCTGCGAAGCGATCAAGCAAGATCCGGCTCTCGCGCATATCCCCGTACTTTTGCTGACGGGCACTTTCGAGGCCTTCGACGAAGCCCGTGCCGAATTGGCGGGCGCAGATGGTCAGATCACGAAGCCCTTCGAGGCCCGGGCTCTCGTCGAACGAGTCAACAATGTGCTGAAGGCGCCGCCTGTTGTGGTCTACGAACCCGATCTGCCGCGGGTCGAACAACTCAACAACGAATACGACTTTTTCGATTCAGACGTATCGACCCTCACAGCGCAGGATTCGAGTTCATCGATCTCCCTCGACATCTCCGTGACCGCTCAAACGCCGGCGATCACCGAGGACGACGCCCACCTGTTTGGGGGACCTGGTGAAGGCGCGACAGACGAACTCGACGTGCATGGCGGAGGACTCAACCTGGGCGAATCAGTTGCACGCACCGATGTTCATCAGGAGCACGCGACAATCGCGATCCTTGCCGACACGCCTCCGCCGTTGCCGCCGAGCACGGGGGATCCGCTGCTCGGATTCGAAGATGATCTCGGCTTCGATGATCTTCCTAAGGTGCCACCTCCGATTCCGTCGACGGCCGTCGACCTGGACTCTGCACTCGATGCAGTACCCTCCGACCCGGACGCTACGATTGTCTCCGCGGTCGACGACACGAACGCTGCAACCTCCCCCAACCTGAACCTCGCTTCGAAGGGCTTCGCCGCACTCGATGAGGACTTTGACGATCTGACCGTCCACACGCCCTCGTCTGCGATCGACAACGACTTTGCTGCGGCGCGCAGCCCCGCCGCGTCCGAAAGCAAGCCCTTCTCCGGACGAGCCGACGCGACGGTCGTCGCGAATCTCGATTTCAGCCTCGCCGAACCGGTATCCGATTTAGGGATGACTCGGCGCAGGCCCGTCGACCTCGGGCCTTCGAACGTTTCATCGGACGAGCTCGATTTCGCATTCGATGTTTCTGAGCAGGTACCGACCGGTGACTTCGAGGACCCAATGGAGGAGTCCTTCTCGTCCCTGATGGATATCTCGGAATCTCAGATCCTCGCTGTCCCTTCGGAGAGCAGATCCATCGAGATGGACGCCAGGGCGGCAGACTTGATCGCAGATGATTCCATTGCAGCAGGCTACGATGTCTCCTTGAGCGATCTCGCGACCGCAGCGCCGACCCCGATCGCATCCGATGCGGCGACCAAGCTCGCAGCCGCGAGTTCTCGATCGAGCTCCGCCGAAAGCCCGGCCGGCACCAATGCCGACGCTCTCGATATCCGAAGCGAAAACAAAAATATCGAGCAGCGCGACGCAATCCCGCCCTCGCGCCTCCACGATCGAGTCGGCGACCTTTCGCCGATGGTCGAGCAGCGCATCCATGAGACACTCGAAAAAGTCGCTTGGGAAGCCTTTTCCGACCTTTCAGAATCGATCGTGAAGCAGGTGATCGGTCGCGTCGAAAAGATTGCTTGGGAAGTCATTCCGCAGATGGCCGAGACGCTCGTCCGTGAAGAGATCCGCAAGATGAAGGGCGAAAAGGACTGACAGCGTCCGCCCAGCGAGACGTGCGATAGACTTCAGCGCCTTTCTACTGCGACCTGGAGTCGAAGCCATGGCCCTATTTCCGCGCAGTGAAGACTGGCGCGTCCTGCTCGATCTCGCGTTGGCGGAAGACATCGGCCCCGGCGATCTCACCAGCAGTCTGGTGATCGACGCCGACCGCGAGGGGCAGGC
>JAQBEG010000349.1:0-2600 GCA_032123985.1 Deltaproteobacteria bacterium | reverse complement strand
AGCGATTCGTTTTCGTAGAGGCGCTCCATCGAGAGGAAGAGTCCCTCGCGGCTGAACGAGGGCTTGGCCAACTCGCGCAACATGATGATCGCATCCGTGGGACAAACCTGAACACAGAGCTCGCAAAAGATGCAGGCGTTCAGGTCGAGCGTGAGATCTTCGAGGTAGTTGCGCTTCTTGCCGGTCACGGGCGATTCGCGCATGCCGGAGGGTTTTACGGTGATGATGCGCGAGGGACAGATGCGCTCGCACGCCAGGCACGCGATACAGGCCTCTTCGCCGTTCTTGTCGTGAACCAGCGCGAAGCTGGTTCGATAGCGCTCGGGGCGAACGCGATCTTCCGCCGGGTATTGAACCGTGGTCGGTGGGCGAAATACGTTTCGCATGGTCACGGCCATCGCCCGCGCGGAGTCGATCAGGTAGCCCATCAGGCGTCCACCACGCGGTAGTGAACGAAGAGCGCCGAGACCATGACCAGCAGCAGGCTGAGAGGAAGCAGATATTTCCAGCACAGCGCCATTAACTGATCGGAGCGAAAGCGCACCAGCGACCAGCGGATCCAGAAGATCATGAAGAAGATCACGAATGTCTTGAGCACCATCCAGTGCAGACCTGGAGAGAAGGGACCGTCCCAGCCGCCGAAGAAAATGGCGGCCGCCACCGCCGATGAGATCAGCGTGTGCAGGTATTCCGCGATCCACAGCAGTCCAAAGCGCATGCCGCCGTATTCGGTTGTGACCCCTCCGACCAGTTCGCTTTCGGCTTCGGGGATATCGAAGGGAATTCGATTGGCTTCGGCGAGCGAACAGATGAAGAAGATCACAAAGGCGATCAGGCCCGGACCGAGGGGCCAGAATGCGAACCAATGCGTCTCTGCCTGAACCGAGACGATGTCGCTCAGGCGCATGGACTGTGCGAGAACCACCGGAACCATGGCCGACAACACGAGTGGGATCTCGTACGAGATGCCTTGCGCGACTGCGCGCATGGCACCGAGCAGGGCGTACTTGTTGTTGCTCGCCCAGCCTGCCACCCAGACCGGGAATACGATGAGCCCACCGACGGCCAGCAGGAAGAGGACCCCGATGTCGAGATCGGCGGCGAGCACGTTTTTATCGAAGGGGATCACGGCCGCTACCGCGAGTGTAATGATCACTGTGCAGGGAGGCGCAAGGCGAAAGAGAATCGGGTCCGCCTTCTGCGGGATGATGTCTTCCTTCTGCAGCATCTTCAAAGCGTCCGCAATGAGCTGCAAGATGCCGGCGGGGCCCACCAGCGTCGGGCCGTAGCGGCTCTGTATGCGGGCTGAAAACTTGCGTTCGAACCAAATCGAAAACACCGCAACCGTAAGCAACACGGTGGTGATTACGAGCCCCCAGATCAGGCCGTGGAGCAGCGATGTCATCGATCCACCTCGCCCATGATCGGATCGAGGGTCCCGAGAATCGCGATGGCGTCGCTGACGGTGTGCCCTGGAAACACATAGGGAATACAGGACGCGGCATGAAGGCTCGGAGATCGGATCTTGAGCCGATAGGCGCTTGCGCCGCGGTTGTCCCCGCCGCCGATGATATACGTCCCGAGTTCGCCTCGAGGCGACTCGAGACACGTGTAGTGCTGGCCGGGTCCGATCTTGATATGCGTGGGTGACTTGCCCGGCCTGATGCCGAGGATTGGGCCTTCGGGCACCGAATCGATGATCTCTCGAACGATCCGGATGCTTTCTCGCATTTCGTTCATGCGCACCAGCGTCCGCGCGAAACAATCGCCAGCGCTCTCGGTAAAGACATTCACGTCGAGTTCGCCGTAGATGTGATACGGAGCATCTCGCCGCAAGTCGTGATCCACGCCGCTGGCCCGTGCCAGTGGGCCCGTGATTCCCAGCGAAACCGCCAGATCTCCGTCGAGTACTCCGACGCCCTGCGTGCGGTCGCGGTAGATCCGGTTCGAGCTGAAGATCTGGACGTATTCCTCGATCCGTTTTTCGATCACTTCGATCGTCGTCTTCGTGTCGCGGCTGAATTTGGCTGTGATGTCGTGTCGATTGCCGCCGACCGCGTGCGTGTTGTAGTGGAAGCGGCAGCCGGTGACCTCCTCGAACAAGGCGAGGATGGTCTCGCGCTCGCGGAAGCAGTGCATGAAAAGCGACGCCCCCCCACCCATGGCGCCCCCCAGATCCATGCCGAAGGTGCCGAGCCAGAGCAGATGTGAGGCGAGTCGTTGCAGCTCGGCGAAGATGGTGCGCATGTAGAGCGCGCGGCGCGGCACTTCGATCTTCAGCATCGCCTCACAAGTCATCACGATGGCCTGCTCGTTCATCATCGGTGAGACATAGTCGTTCTTGTCGACGACGGGAATGATCTGAACGAAGGTCAGCTCTTCGCACAGTTTTTCGACGCCGCGATGCAGATAGCCCGCGTAGGGGACGGCCTTTACGATGATCTCGCCATCGAGGTAGAGCTTGACGCGAAACACACCATGGGTGGATGGATGCTGTGGCCCAAGATTGAGCACCATGAGATCCGCACCAGGATCGTAGGTCTCTATGTCGAGATGGGGGTCGCCCCGTGTGGCGCTGGTCAGCAAACTATCTCCAGGGC
>JAQBEG010000348.1:0-9915 GCA_032123985.1 Deltaproteobacteria bacterium | reverse complement strand
GGATTGGCTGCCGAAGGACGCGCCCGGATCCGGTAACGTCTGGCCGCGCCACGACGGATCATCTCGGCGACCCGTGGCGACCGTCTCGAACACCGCATTCGCTTCAACCAGGAGATTCTTCATGACCCATCCCCAGCGTATCGTTACGGCCTTGTTCCTCTCCGCCGCTCTGCTCATCACGACTGCTGGCGCACGCGATGCGCACGCCGCCGACTCGACCGGCATGATGGCGCTGGTCGCGCCATTGGCCGAGCAGTTTGGCGTGCCGGCCGACCTCGTCACCGGCCTTCTCGAAAGCGGTATCTCGCTCGACTCGGTCACGCAGCTGCTGTTCGTGTCCAAGGAGTCGGAGAAGGGACTCGATGACGTGACGGATCTCTACCATGAATCGGGGAACAACATCGACGCAACAGCCGCCAAGCTCGACGTTGCCAAATCGGAGTATTCGGCAGAGAAGGTCACGGCTGCGATCGACGAGGCGAAGACCAAGGCCCAGGCCGATGCCGCAAAGAAAGCCGGCGATGCCGCGAGCGACGCCGTGGGCTCCGTGCTAGGCGGCTTCAATAAGTAACGCGCAGACGGGGTCCATGCACCTCATCCGCGATCTATCTGTCATATGGATCCGGCGCTCGATCAGTCGCCTTCCGACAGCGCTCCCGATTCTTCGGCTGCGCCTTCACTGCCGTGCTCGTCCTCGTGCGCGTCCCCCTGCTCGTCCTCGTCTTCTTCCTCCCACCCGCCTCCCAACACCTTGTACAACGTCACATAAGCCGTCAACGACTGCCGCCGCACCGACGACTCCTCGAGCTCCGCATCAAAAAGCGTCCGCTCGCTGTCGAGCACTTCGAGGTAATCCACGACCCCGCCGTCATAGCGCGCCTGCGACAATCTGAGCACATTGCGTGCCGCTTTCGCCTGTCTCTCCCGAGCCTCCCGCTCCCGCCGCAACGTATCGAGCGCGACGAGTGAATCCTCGACTTCCCGGAACGCGTTCTGGATCGTCCGGATGTAGACAGCCTGTGCCTGTTCAGCCCGCGCGGTCTGCGC
The DNA here is from genome assembly GCA_032123985.1 of Deltaproteobacteria bacterium. Lineage (GTDB taxonomy): Bacteria > Myxococcota_A > UBA9160 > UBA9160 > UBA4427 > UBA4427. Next base: position 8,868 of record JAQBEG010000348.1, on the reverse strand, counting down.
CTTCATCTGGGCCTTCAACTGGCCGCTGTTGAAGAGCGGCTGGAAGATGCCGGCCATGATGTTCCATTCGCCGGCGTCGGTGGTGTTCAAGTCGGTCAGGCTTTCGGCGACGACGCCGACGTTCGCGGTGAGTGAAAGCGCGGGGAAACGCATGGCCTGGGCGACGCCGATGCGGTCGGTTTCGGCCTTGAGGCGCTGTTCGGCTTCGACGAGGTCGGGGCGGCGTTGCAGGACTTCCGAGGGGATACCAGCCGGGACTTCGAGAGGCCAGTCTTCTGGTTCGATCGGTTCGCCTCGCGGGACAGGACCGGGGTACTCGCCGAGCAGGACGCGGAGGGCGTGCTCGACTTGCGCCACCTGGCGTTCGAAGAATGCGATGGCGGCGTCGGCGATGGCGAGCTGGACCTCGGCTTGATTGACGTCGAGGAGCGGGACGGTCCCCTTGTCGAACCGCGCACGAATGATGTCGAGGCGATTCTGCCGTCCCTTGGCGGTTCGCCGGGAGATTTCGAGTCGCGTGTCGAGGTCGCGCAGGAGGAGGTAGCCGCTGGCGACGTTGGCGATCAGGCCGATCGTGACGTTTCGATAGGCGGCTTCGGTCGCGAGGAGATCGGCGCGGGCGGCTTCGCTTGCGCGGGCGTATTTCCGCCAGAGGTCGATCTCGAAGCTCAGGTTCGCGCCGACCGAGAAGTTGCTGCTCGTGTCCGCGCCCGGGACGATCTCGCGGCTCTGGCGTCCGCGTCCGGCATCGCCGAAGAGGCCGAGGAAGGGGAACTGATCGGCACGGGTAAAGGTGACGAGGTACGCGAACTCCTGCATGCGCGCGAGGGCCAGTGCGAGGTCCTGGTTGTTCTCGAGGGCGCGCTCGATCAGCTCGATCATCGTGTCGTCCCGGTAGATCTCCCACCAGCTGAGGTTCGCGATCGAATCCTGAGTGTCGGGGCCGCTGATCCACTTCTCGGGCAGATCGAGTTCGGGCCGTTCGTAGTCGGGCGTGAGGGCACAACCGGCGAGTAGAACGAGCGAGCCGAGCGTCGCGAAGAGAACGAATGCGCTGCGCCTCATGACGCGTTCCCCCGCGCGCGTTCGAGTTCCGCAACAGCACTATCGGGCAGACCGGACGATCCGCCCGAGGGTCCGTCGGATCCAGCCGTGCCGTTCTCGGATCTTGCGATATAGCGCTCGACGAAGATGTAGAGGGCGGGCACGATGAGTACGCCGACGACGGTCGCGACGAGAATGCCGGCGAAGACCGTCATGCCCATGACCTTGCCGGCTTCGGCGCCGGCGCCCGTCGCGATGAGCAGCGGGATCACGCCCAGAATGAAGGAGAAGGCCGTCATCAAGATCGGTCGGAAGCGTTCGCGGGCAGCGACGAGGGCGGCGTCGAGGGCGCTCGCGCCTTTGTCGCGTTCCATCTTGGCGAACTCGACGATCAGGATTGCGTTCTTGGCGGACATGCCGATCAGCATGACCAGGCCAATCTGGGCGAAGACGTTGTTCTCATAGCTCTCGCTGAAGAGTCGCGAAATCCAGAGCCCAGCCATCGCGCCGAAGATGGCGATCGGAACGCCGAAGAGCACCGAGAGCGGAAGCGACCAGCTTTCGTACTGCGCGGCGAGGATGAGGAAAACGAAGACCAGCGCCATCAAGAAGACGACGCCGGCACTGCCTTCGGCCGCCTTCTCCTGATAGCTCATGGCGTTCCAGGCGTAGGACATGTCTTCGGGAAGCGTCGCAGCCGCGACTTCTTCGAGGGCTTCGAGGGCCTGACTCGAGCTGTAGCCCGGCGCCGCTTGCCCTTGGACCTCCGCGGATCGGAAGAGGTTGAAGCGATTGGTGTATTCGGCGCCCTGGGTGCGGCTATTCGAGACCAGGGTCGAGAGCGGCACCATCCCGCCGTCCTTGTTGCGCGCATAGAAGAAGCGAAGCGAGTTGACGTCGGTTCGGTAGTCGGGCTCGGCCTGGACGTAGACCTTGTAGAGGCGACCGAAGCGGTTGAAGTCGTTCACATAGGCGCCACCGAGGAAGGCGCCGATCGCGGTGTTCACCTGGTTCAGTGGCACACCGAGTTTCATCGTCTTCGATTCGTCGATATCGAGGAAGACCTGGGGCACGCTGGCGCGGAAGAGGCTGCTCGCGCGTCCGATCTCCGGCCGCTCGTTCGCGGCCTGGACGAAGCGCTGGACTTGCTGCTCGAGATAGGCGGGATCGTTGCCACCGCGATCCTGCAACATCATCGAGAAGCCGGCGCCCGTGCCGAGGCCGGGAATCGCCGGAGGGCCGAAGGCGAAGGCGGCGCCCTGCTGGATCTCGCTCGCGAACGCTGCGTTCAGGCGACGAACGATGTTGCGCGCGTGGTCCGCTTCGTCGGTTCGTTCGTCCCAGTCCTTCAGCTGGATGAAGATGAAGCCCGAGTTCGGCTGGACCGTCCCCGACACCAGGCTGTAGCCCGAGATCGTGACGACGCTCTCGACGGCTTCGAAGCCCTGGATGATGTTCGAGGCCTGGAGCGTGACTTCCTCGGTTCGCTGGAGCGACGCGGCGTCGGGCAGCATGATCGCGCCGAGCAAATAGCCCTGGTCCTCTTCGGGGACGAAGCCGGCCGGTACGATCTGAAAGAGCAGGACCAGTGCCACGATCAGCGCGCCGAGCAGCACGCCCGATCGGATCAACTTGCTCGTGAAGAAGCCGGCGACGCCCATGAAGTAATCGGTCAGGGTCTCGAAACCGCGATTGAAGACCGCGAAGAACTTGTCGAAGATGCTCTTCTGTTCGCCCGGCGGTTTCAGGAGCGAGGCCGCGAGCGCGGGGCTGAGCGTCAGGGCGTTGATCGAAGAGATCGCGACCGAAATCGCGATCGTGATCGCGAACTGCTGGTAGAGCCGACCGGTGATACCGGCCATCGCCGCGACGGGGACGAAGACTGCGATCAGGGCGAGGGAGGTCGCGACGATGGGTCCGGAAACCTCCTGCATGGCGGCGATCGTCGCATCCTTGGCCGAGAGACCGCCCTCCATCTTTTTCGCGACCGCCTCGACGACGACGATCGCGTCGTCCACGACGATGCCGATCGCGAGTACGAGACCGAGTAGCGAGAGCGTGTTGATCGTGAACCCGAGCAGCGGGAAGATCGCGAAGGCGCCGATCAGGGAGACCGGAACCGTCAGCGTCGGAATCAGGGTCGATCGGAAATTCTGCAGGAAGATGAAGACGACGAGGATCACGAGGACGACGGCTTCGAAGAGCGTGATCACGATCTCGCGGATGCCGGCAACGATCGGCTTCGTCGTGTCGAGGGAGATCGAGTACTGGATGTCGTTCGGGAAGCGCTCGGAGACGCGCTTCATCGTCGCCATGATCGTCTGCGCGACTTCGAGGCCGTTCGCGTCGGGCAGCTGGTAGACGGAGATGACGGCGGTCCGCTTTCCGTTGGTTCGCGTCGTCATCATGTAGTTCTGCGAGCCGAGTTCGATACGCGCGACATCGCGCAGCAGGACCTGCGAGCCGTCTTCATTCGAGCGGACGACGACGCTTCCGAATTCGGCCTCCGTCGCGAAGCGGCCGGAGGTGCTGACGGTGTAGGTGAACTCGGTGTTCACGGGGGCAGGCGGGCCGCCGAGCTGGCCGGCCGGCACCAGGACGTTCTGTTCCTGGATGGCGCGCTGCAGGTCGGCGATCGTGAGGTTCAGCTTGGCGAGTTGATCGGGTCGCGCCCAGACGCGCATGGCGTACTCGGTCGAGCTGCCGCCGAAAACCTCGGTCAGGCCGACGCCCTGGATGCGGGCGATCTCGTCGATGATGTTGATCGTCGCGTAGTTCGCGAGGAACTGGTTGTCGTAGGTCTGCTTCGGGGATTCGAGGGAAATCAGCAGGAGCGGAAACGAGAGCTTCTTCTTGACCGTGACGCCCTGGCGTTTCACCTCGTCCGGAAGCACGGCCGAGGCTTCGGAGACGCGGTTCTGGGTGAGCACGTTTGCCATGTCGAGATCGGTGCCGACTTCGAAGGAGACCTCGAGCGACATCTTGCCGTCGCTCGAATTGATCGACTTCATGTAGATCATGTCTTCGACGCCGTTGACCTTCTGCTCGATCGGGGTCGCGACGGATTGCTCGACGCTCGTGGCGTTCGCACCGGTGTAGTTGGCGGTGACGTTCACCATCGGCGGGGTGATGTCGGGGTACTGCGCGATCGGGAGACCCTGGAGCGCCACCAGACCGACGATCACGATCACGATCGCGATCACCATCGCGACGATGGGGCGTCGAACGAAGAAACCGGCCACCTCTCAATTCCCCTCGTTGGCCGGAGGCTGGGTCGCGCTGGCGGGTTTCTTCGAGGGATCGTCGGCATTCTTCGGAATCGATCCATCGGCATCGAGCTGGACGAGCTTCGGTTCGACGGTCATACCCGGCCGCAGCTTCATGATCTCGATTGCGATCTGCTCGCCGGCCGCGACGCCCGATCGGATGACCTGGAGATCCCCGATGATCGGGCCGGCTTCAATTGGCCGCAGGTCGACGATGCCCTTGTCGTTTACGACGTAGACGCGGAAGTTGCCCTGGAGCTCGCTGACCGCGCGACTCGGCACGAGCAGCGCATCCTCGAGGACCTCGGCAACGGCACGAACGCGTGCGAACTGGCCGGCGAGCACCAGTCGTTCGGGATTCGGGAAGTCGGCTTCGAGAGTGAAGGTGCCGGTCTTGGGGTCGATCGATGCATCGGCGGCGACGATTCGGCCGGTGTGGGCGTGGACGGTCCCGTCGGCGAGAGTGAGGCTGAGTTCCTGAGGAACCCGCGTGTCTTCTCCGTTCAGGGCGTCCGATCCCCGGATCTTTCGTGCGAGCACGAGATAGGTCCGCTCGTCGATCGAGAAGCGGACGCGGATCGGATCGGTCTTCGAGACGTAATTCAGCACGACCGGATTCGGCGGTCTGCCCACGAACTCACCGACCTGCGCCGCAGAGATTCCGATGCGGCCCGCGATCGGGGCATGGATCCGGGTGTAGCCCTGTCGGATCCGGGCCTGTTGGACGCGCGCGTTGGCGGATTGGAGCGCACCGAGCGCGGCTTCGTATTGCGCGACGGCGCCGTCGAGATCGGATTCGCTGACGGCCTTCATCTCGGCCAGCGGCTTGATCCGATCGAGGTCCGCCTTGGCCCGGGCGAGTTCGGTGTCGACTTCGGCCTTCGCGCCCTGGGCTTCGACGACCTCGGAGTCGAAGGGTTCGGATTCGATGACGTAGAGGAGCTGTCCCGCATCGACGCGGCCACCCTCGGTGAACTTCATTTCTTCGAGCACACCCTCGACGCGCGCTCGCACGGGAATGTCGGAGGATCCCCGGGTTTCCCCCACCATTTCCATCTCGAGGGGTTGGTCTCGCTGAAGGACGGCGACGACCGAGATCTGGGGCGGCGGCGGCGGGGCCTCTTCGGGACTGCACGCGATCAGGCCGGAGAGACTCGCGAGGAGGGCGGTGAATACGAGTCTGACCGCTGTCAGCAGCGCCAGGGACGGGAGGCGTCCCATCGAGGGGGGGCGCGCACGAACAGACATCAACATTCTCCTTCGGCCGAAACCGGGTCAAGGTCTCGGATGCTAACCCAAGGGAACGGGGCCCGGACACACCGCACATCGAAACTGAACGCCAGAAGGCGATCTGGCCCTTCAATCCGATGGATGAAGGGCGCCGGATCGTAGGAATCGTCCGTGATGCTCGCGCCCGTGCTGAATTCGACACGCACCTTCCGCGCGAAGCCGACGCCGGTGACCGAGTCTTCGTAGTCGGCACGCTCGTTGCCTGGCAGATCTGGCGAGCCCGATCTGCCGGATTGGAATAAGATCCAGCCCTTCGCAAGCAGCACGACCGTTTGACGGAAACGCGAACTCGAGCCTCGACGGTCGAGGGCCAGGATCAGGGGAACGAGACATGACGGAGCAGAGCGGGTTCGACGGCGCGATCGACAAGGGACTTGAAGGCATCATCGCCTGTTCGAGTCGCATCAGCACCATTGCGGGCACGACGCTCCTGTACCGTGGCTATACCATCGAGGACCTCGCGGAACACGCCACTTTCGAGGAGACGATCCACCTTCTCTGGCAAGATGAATTGCCGAATGCGGCGCAGCTGAAGGATCTGCGCGCCCAGCTCGGCGAGAGTTATGCCTTGCCCTCGTCCATGCGAATGTGGTTGATGGGGCTCCCGAAGAACGTCCATTCGATGGATTTCCTGCACGCCGTCGTCGCAGGTCTCGCGCTTCACGATCCCGATGCCAATCTGCTCGACCGTGAAGCGACCCTGCGCAAGGCGATCCGCCTGACCGCCCGCATCGGCACGATCATCGGCGCCTTTCATCGGGCGCGGACCGACTCGTGGCCCCTCGATCCCGTCCCGAGCGAGTCCCTCGCCTGGAATTTGCTGCGCGGTGTTCGCGGCTGCGAGCCCGATCCCCAGCACGTTCTCGATCTCGATCTCTGTCTCGTCCTGCATGCGGATCACGAACTCAACGCGTCGGCCTTCTCGGCACGCGTGACGGCCAGCACGCTCTCCGGACTCTACTCGTCGGTCATGTCGGCCATCGGTACGCTCAAGGGATCGCTGCATGGCGGCGCGAACGAAGCCGTGATGAAGATGCTCAATGAGATTGGATCGATGGATCGTCTCGAGCGATACCTCGACGAACAGCTCGAAGCCGGTGCCAAGGTCATGGGCTTCGGCCATCGCGTCTACAAGGAAGGCGATCCGCGCGCCAAGATCCTGAAGAAGATGAGCGAACGTCTGACTCAATCGGCGGGCCGTCCCGAGCTCTATGACATGAGCGCGCGGCTCGAAGACTGGATGGCGGAGCGCAAGGGGCTCATCCCGAACGTCGATTTCTACTCGGCGAGTGTTTACACGGCGCTCGGAATTCCTGCAGATCTGTTCACGCCGATCTTTGCCGCGAGCCGAATCGCCGGCTGGTGTGCCCATGTTCTCGAGCAATACGAGGGCAACCGGATCTATCGACCCCGAGCGCGTTATGTCGGTGAACGCGACCGTCGCGTCACGCCGCTGGACCGTCGCTGAGATCCCCACCACTCGCGATACGCCGCCGCCAATCGTATCGCGCATTTCGAACTCAATGTCGGTTCCTGGGTCGCGGATGACGCGTAGCGGGGGCGCGACAACACAATAAGTGAGGACCCTCAATCGTGAGTCGAGCCACATTTTCTCTCGTTTCGTCGGCAGTCAGTCTTTCGATGATGGTGTTTGGATGTATGAGCGATGACGGCGGGCACACGGGCATGGACGCCGAGCCCCACGACGGCCACGCACAGCATGCTGACGCTGACGCCGCCGACAACGACACGGATCACGCCCACACCCACATGCCGCGCCGCTTCATTCCCGACGGTGCAGGAGCCCCGCTGTTCAACGATCTCGGCGAATACGGGATGTCGATCTCGAGTCGTTCAGAGTTGGCCCGACGCTATTTCTCCCAGGGTCTCGTGCTGGGCTACGGCTTCAATCATGCCGAGGCCCTGCGCTCCTACAAAGAAGCCTTCCGTCAGGATCCTTTGTGTGGAATTTGCGCGTGGGGCGAGGCGTATGTGCTCGGGCCAAACATCAACAAACAAATGGATGACGCGGACGTCCCGGCAGCCTTCGCGGCAATACAGCGTGCATTGGCGCTGTCCGACACCGCCTCCCCCGTCGAACAGGCTTTGATCCATGCGCTGAACAAACGCTATGCGCCGCAGCCCGTCACCGATCGCGCACCGCTCGACCTCGCTTATGCGGTTGCGATGCGAAAAGTCGCGCAGCAGTTTCCAGATAATCTCGACGTACAGACGTTGTTTGCGGAAGCGCTGATGGACACCATGCCTTGGGATTATTATGTCGATCCCGAAACTCCCAAACCCGCAGCCGTCGAGGTGATTGGCACGCTCGAGTCGGTAATGACCAGAAATCCGCAACATCCCGGCGCCCTGCATCTCTATGTCCACATCGTCGAACCGTCGGACACGCCGGGCCGCGCGGAGGGCGCGGCCGATCGACTCGGCACGCTTTCGCCGGGGGCGGGGCATCTCGTTCATATGCCGTCGCACATCTACTTGCGAATCGGTCGCTACCACGATGCATCATCGGCGAACGAAAAAGCTGCGGCGGCAGACGAGTCGTATATCACCCAATGTCGCGCCCAGGGTTTCTACCCCGCGGTCTATTACCCACACAACGTGCATTTCCTCTACGCGTCGTCTGCGTTCGAGGGCAGGAGCGCCGTGTCGATTGCGGCCGCAACGAAGCTTTCGGCGGCCATGACTGCGGATGTCATTGCCGAAGTGCCGATCGCCGAAGAGTTCGCGCCGATGTCTCTCTATGCTCTCGCGCGTTTTTCACGCTGGAAGGAACTGGCTGAAATGCCAGAGCCCGACGAAAGCCTTCGATATGTCAACGGAGTCTGGCACTTCGTCCAGGGACTTGGGCACGCGGCCGAAGGTCGCCTTGTCCTCGCTCGAGCAGAACTCGAAACCGTTCGAGCGATCGCCAGCGAAGCCGCGCTTCAGGATTTCTACTTCTCGTCCGGGTCCACGCCGACGCAGCTTCTGTCGATCGGAGCGGCTGTCCTCAGTGCGCGCATCGCTTCCGAGGAGGCACAGTGGACTACGGCGATCGAAGCGCTCGAGACCGCAGTCGCAATGCAAGATGCGCTGCCCTACACCGAACCGCCGCCGTGGTACTTCCCGACCCGCGAAGCTCTCGGCGAGGCGCTGCTCGCCAGCGGTCGCGCCGCCGAAGCAGAGGCCGTCTACCTCGAGCAACTCGAGCACACGCCGCGCAACGGTTGGTCGCTACACGGCCTGGCGCGCAGTCTTCGGGCGCAGG
>JAQBEG010000347.1:0-3501 GCA_032123985.1 Deltaproteobacteria bacterium | reverse complement strand
CCCTCCGTGTGTTACGGAGGGGGTAACCACACCACGAAGGAGCCACTGTAGCCCGTCAGCTTTCTGGCCTTGTTTCGAAGCTGCTGGCATAATTGGATCGACGAAGTGCGTACAGCGCGTAAGACGATCCGCCTACCACGGAGGCGGCAAGAAAGGAGAGCGGCATGCGACGCATCCTCGTGACCGGGGCGGCGGGCCAGATCGGATCCGAACTCGTGCCTGCCCTTCGCGAGCACCATGGGAGCGACATGGTCATCGCCTCGGACATCCGCATCCCACAGATCGAGACGACCTCAGAGGGACCCTTCGAGCACGTCGACTGCACGCACATGCGCGAGATCGAACACGCCGTCCGGCGCCACGAAATCGGAACGATCTACCATCTGGCCGCGCTTCTGTCGGCGACCGCCGAAGAGAGACCGCGCGTTGCGTGGGACGTGAACATGGGTGGCCTCTATCGGGTACTCGAAGTGGCGCGCCAACACGGCTGCGCTGTCTTCTACCCGAGTTCGATCGGCGCCTTCGGCCCAACCACCCCACCCCGCGAAACGCCGCAGGACACGATCCAACGACCAACGACGATCTACGGCATCACGAAGGTGTCCGGCGAACTCCTGTGCGACTACTACCATCAACGCTTCGGACTCGACACGCGCGGTCTACGTCTGCCGGGTCTGATCTCTTACGTCGCGCCTCCCGGCGGAGGTACGACCGACTATGCGGTCGAGATCTTTCACCATGCGATTCGATATCGGCAGTACACGTGTTTCTTGCGTTCCGACACCCGACTCGAAATGATGTACATGCCCGACGCGATACGCGCGATCATCGAACTGATGGACGCCGATGCGACGCGCCTCCTCCACCGCAACGCCTTCAACGTCACGGCCATGAGCATCACGCCCGCAGAACTCGCTGACGAGATCCGTCGACATCGACCAGAGTTCGATGTCGACTACGAAATCGATCCGATCCGTCAAGCAATCGCTGACTCCTGGCCCGAGCAGATCGATGATGCTGCGGCGCGGGCGGAATGGGGATGGAAGCCGCGCTACGACCTCGCGACGATGACGATCGATATGCTCGCCAAAGTCGCGGAGCGGGTCCGCGACTCGCGCTGAGCGCAAGAAGGAATACCAATGGGCATCGATCGACTCGAGCGCATGCTCGCTACAGACCTCGAAGCACGTGCACGGGCCGGCCGTCGTAAGGAGGCCGAAGCGGTCATCGTAGGCGTACTCTCGGCCGAGAGCGAACGCGGGCCCAGGGTTTTGCTCGCAGGTGAAGGCGATCGGCTTTTCCTGCGCATGAACGCGAATGGCTATCTCGGTCTCGCCTATCACCCGGAGGTGATCGCGGCGGAGGAGCGAGCGGCACGCGCTTTCGGTGCCGGTCCTCAGGCCGTGCGTTTCATCAGTGGCACTTTCGCCCCCCACGTCGAGCTCGAAGGAAGACTCGCACGCTTTCACGCTCGCGAAGCGGCCATGAGCTACAGCTCCGCCTATGCGGCGATGATGGGAATCCTTCCGCAGCTGGTGGACGAACAGACCGCGATCCTGAGCGACGAGCTGAACCACAATTGCATCATCAACGCGATCCGCCTCGCCGAGCCGCGATGCAAATACATCTATCCCCACCTCGACATGGACGCGCTCGAAGCTGGCCTCGAGCAGGCAGCCGAAACGTGCGGGCGCGCCATCATCGTCACCGACGGTGTATTCAGCATGCGAGGCGACTACGCACCCCTCGATCGCATCGTGGCGCTCGCCAGCGAATTCGACGCGCGCTTTGCAGAGAACGTGATCGTCCTCGTCGACGATTCCCATGGCGTCGGCGCCCTCGGCGAATCGGGTCGGGGCATCGAGGAGATCACAGGCTCGCGTGCCGATGTCCTGGTCGCGACACTCGGGAAGGCGCTCGGCGTCAACGGAGGCTACGTGGTAGGCAGCGCGACGCTCGTCGAGTTTCTGCGCGAGACGTCGCCCTTCTACGTTTATTCCAATCCGACCACGCCGGGCGAGGCGGCGGCCGCCGCGCGCGCGCTCGAGATCCTCGACTCGAGCGAGGGGCGGAGCCGCGTCGCACACCTTCGCGCGATGACCGAGCGATTCCGGGAGGGACTGGAGCGCCTCGGCCATGAAACGCTTCCCGGATCCCATCCGGTCGTCCCGCTGATGGTCCGCGAATCGGCCCGAACCCGTGCGCTCGTCCAGCATCTACGATCTTGCGGCGTGCTCGCCACGGGTCTCCACTTCCCGGTCGTGCCGGAAGGCGAGGACGAGATCCGCTTCCAGATCTCGAGCGACCACACGTCCCACGACATAGACGAGGCTCTCGCAGCACTGGCCTCGTTCCCGACTTCGGACTGAGGGCATGCACGGAGTCCGCCTTGCCGCCCTCATGCTATTCGTTTTGCTACTCACTTATTTCATGTTGAGCCGCTTCATCGATCGCATCGTCTTTCAGCCGAGCCCCGGCATCGATCTGCGCATTTCAGATCTCGGTATCGAGGGCGAGGAGGTTCGACTCGACAGCAATGGCGTGAACATCCACGGCTTCTATCTGCCTGCGGCTCACCCCCACGTCAATGCCCGGGCGATCCTGTTCCTTCATGGCAATGCGGGAAATGCGTCGCACCGCCTCCCCAATGCGGCCGAGCTCGCGCGGCTCGGCAGCGACGTGCTCCTGATCGACTACCGTGGCTACGGGATGAGCGAAGGGACCCCGAGCGAGTCGGGCGCCTACGCAGACGCGCGCGCCGGCCTCGCTCATCTCATCGAAGAGCGTGGAATTCCCGAGCAGCGCATCATCTTGTTCGGCCGTTCGGTAGGCGGTGCGATCGCCGTTGATCTCGCTCGGAACAGGGACCTTGCCGGGGTCATCCTGGAAAGCACGTTTACATCGATCACCGACGTGGCTCGTGGCATGATCGGTGCGCCGCTGGCGAATCTCATGCGGGGGCGCTTCGATTCCGCAAGCAAGATCGGTCAAATCCGCGCGCCGCTGCTCTTTTTCCACGGCGATCACGACAGGATCATCGACTATGCGCTTGGGCGTCGACTCTTCGAGTTGGCACCCGAGCCCAAGCAATTCGAAACGATTTCCGGTGCCGGCCACAATGACACCGTCGAGGTGGGAGCGCGTCCCTACTTTGCACGCATTGCGCAGTTCATGGACGAGGTTGCTCCGTAGGACAGAACGGGCGCCGGAGTTGCGAAGCGCCCGCCTCGGCGAAGGCCGCTCGAATTCCCTCTCCGCAACAAGAGATCGGCTGATTGTCGCGTCACGGAAGACCAGGGGGCGGAGCCTGTCGGGAGCGATGCTCTGTCCCTTAATGTAGCTTTGCAACGATGTCTGTTGGCTTTCTCGATTGGGTCACAAGGCAGGACGCTACCTCGGAGCGCCTGAAGACTATTGGATCCCATCTAGAAGCGTTCCAGATCCTCCTGCTCGCCCATCTTGCAGTTCAAGCGAGGGCCTGGGTCCTCGTCCCGAGTCCGT
>JAQBEG010000346.1:0-8059 GCA_032123985.1 Deltaproteobacteria bacterium | reverse complement strand
AGAATGAAGAGTTCGTCGCCACCCGGCCCAGCCGCAAGCACCATGCCCTCGCTCAAACCAAATTTCATCTTCCTGGGAGCCAGATTCGCCACCACGACCGTGAGCCTTCCAACCAGCGCTTCGGGTTCGTAGGCCTGTTTGATGCCGGCAAAGACCGTGCGGCGCTCGCCGTCGCCCAGCGAGAGTTCGAGTTCGAGCAGTTTATTGGCCTTGGGAACCGCCTTGGCAGAGACGATCTCGGCCACCCGAAGATCGATCTTGGCAAAATCATCGATCGTGCACTCGGCTTCGAGCGGCTCGCCCGTGAAGACTTCGCTCTTCGCGCGGCCTCCGGTGGCCGCTTCGACGGCCGCTGCAGCGGCCGCTCGACTGACATCGGTCATCGTGCTCACCTTTTCGGGATCGACCCGTTGCATGAGATGTTCGAATTTCGCCACAAGGGTCCCAACGACGGGCGTCTGCGCATCCACCCAGCACGTTGGCTGCTCGATCGAGAGAAGCCGTGCGGATTCATCCGCGAAGCGTGGCAAGACCGGGGCGAGGTACACGGTGATCTGACGAAAGAGATTGAGCGAGATCGCGCAGACTTCGAGAAGTTCGTCTTCCTTCGACGGGTCCTTCTTCAGATTCCAGGGCTCGCGTGACTCGACGAATTCATTCGCACGATCGGCAAGCGCCATGATCGTACGCATCGCCCGACTCGTATCGAGACTTTCGTAAGCCGCTGCAATCTCTTCTCCGGCAGCGGCAGCGGTGGCGAAGAGCCCCTCGTCGCGTTCGCTCGGATACACGGCGGGCAACGCGCGCCCCTTGATGAAGCGTGCCGTCCGACTCGCCAGATTCACGACCTTGCCAACCAGGTCCGAGTTCACTTTTTGCACGAATTCATCGAAATTGAGGTCGATATCGTCTACGCGCGACGACAACTTGCTCGCGTAGTAGTAACGGAGGAACTCCGGCGAGAGATGGTCGAGATAGACGCGTGCCGGAATGAACGTGCCTTTTCGCTTGCTCATCTTCTCGCCATTCACGGTCAGAAAACCGTGAACGTGGACCGCCGTCGGCAACTCAAAGCCGGCGGTCTTCAGCATGGCCGGCCAGAAGAGCGTATGGAAATACGCGATGTCCTTGCCAATGAAGTGATGAATTTCGCAGTCCGGATTTCTCCACCAATGGTCGAGATCCTCGCCGTTTGCGTCGCACCACTCCTTCGTGCTCGCGATGTAGCCAACCGGTGCGTCGAGCCAGACGTAGAAATAGTTTCCCGGTGAATCCGGGATCTCAAATCCGAAATACGGCGCCGCGCGCGAGATATCCCAGTCTCGAAGGGGTTCCGACAAGAAGCTGCCACGAAGCCAGTTCGCGGTCTCGGGTGGGACGCGGCCCGGCGCCTGCATCCATTCTTCGAGGAAGGCATGAAAGGGCTCGAGCTTCACGAAGAGATGCGGATGCGTGCGCTCCTCGGGCACGGCGCCCGTAATCGAACTCTTTGGATTGATGAGTTCGCTCGGGTCGTAGGCTGCACCGCAGACCTCGCAGTTGTCTCCGTATTGCCCCTCCGACCTACATCGTGGGCAACCCCCGACCACGAAGCGGTCGGCCAGAAAGATGCCCGCTTCGGAATCAAAGAGCTGCGTCACTTCGCGCTCTTCGATGCAATCATTCGCACGAAGTGCTGCCCAGATCTCGCCAACGAGAGCCTCGTTGGCAGGCGCGTGGGTGCTGCTGAAATGATCCTGCTCGATCCCGAACGCCTTGAAGTCCGCGATGTGCGCAGCCTTCATATCTTCCAGCAGAGCTTCGGGCTCACGACCTTCTTGCTGTGCGCGAAGCATCGTCGCCGTGCCGTGGGTGTCATCGCCGCAGAAATAGCGACACTCATGACCGCGTAGTTTCTGGAATCGCACCCAGTAGTCGGTCTGCAGATACTCGACGAGATGACCGAGATGGATGCCCGCATTGACGTAGGGCAAGCCACTCGTCACGAGAATCTGCCGTCGCTGTCCCACTCAAAACCTCCACGGTTCGGCCCCTGGCCGCCGCCCTGCATCGCGCAGTCAATCACCAGCTCCGACGAGCGCCGGAGAATAGGCGATCGTCAGGATCCGCCCGACCCAGCCCCCAGACGCCGACCCGAACCAAAGACATCCATCGATTCACGGGTGCCTTTGGCCCCTACATACGACGCGGATCATTTGGGATTTTCCGCCTCGTGATCGCCGAATGCCCCTAGATTCCGTTCTCTGGATGGATAGACTCAGTCGCGAACACGTCCCGATGGCCATGGCCTCGAAAAAAGGAAAACACACATGGATCTGATCACGAGCGGAAACGGAATCGAAGTACTGCTCCGCTGGCTCCACGTCCTTTCGGGTGTGACATGGATCGGGGTTCTCTACTACTTCAACTTCATCCAGACGCCCTTTTTCGGAAGCGAGCTCGGTGGCAGCGCCAAGGGCGCGATGACCCGCGGCCTCGTGCCGAACGCGCTCTGGTGGTTCCGCTGGGGAGCGATGTTCACGTTCCTGTCCGGTTGGTGCATCGTGGGCTATCGCGTCATGGCGTTGGGCATTCCGATGAGTGACGGGTACATGACGAAAGTTCTGACGGGCGGCCTGATGGGTACGTTCATGTGGGCGAACGTCTGGTTCGTCATCTGGCCGGCCCAGCAGGTTGTGATCAAGAACGCCGAACAGGTTGCGGCAGGCGGTGAGCCGATCCCCGAGGCAGCGGCGCGCGGTGGCAAGGCCGGTATGGCCTCCCGAACCAACACCCTCTTCTCGATTCCGATGCTCTTCTTCATGATCTCGGCAGCCAACCTGCCGGGCTTCCTGTCGGGCACGAACGACATGGCTTACTGGCTGCTAGCGGGCGGACTGATCCTCGCTGTCGAGATCAATGGGCTGATCGGCCCCGGCGCTGCAAGCCAGAAGCCGCTGACAACGGTATCGGGCACGATCCATGGAGGCCTGGCCCTCTGGCTCGTCCTCTATCTCATCGGCGCGTTCGTGAATAGCTGAGGCGCTATTCGAGCGAGTCCAGATAGGCGGCCAGAGCATTCAACTGCGGTTCCAGATGCGGAAGCGCAACCATCACCCGGGTATTTCGCTTGGGCGTGTATCCATCGGGATACTCCGCCCGCAAGACACGGGCCGTGAGCAATGCCAGGGAAGACCCGGCGACAGCCGGACCCAGCGCGCCGTCCTTCGTGGGATCCAGGCTGTGGCAGGCGATGCAATTCGCGTTGTACGAACCTCGTCCGGCCTCGATCAGCTCTTCTCGCGATAGCACACGAGGCGGAGCCGATGGCGTCGGCTTTGGGGTCGGGCTCGCGGCGGGCACCGCACCTCCACTGCCTCCAGAGCCCGACGAACTCGTCGCTGGCTCGTCGGAGCATGAGACGATCCATAGGCCCGAGCAGACAACCAGCACCGACCAAAACTTGCTTTTCCCCGCCAACACCGTTCTCTCCTCGAAGTTTGTGCGGACCGGAGCATATCCGCCGTCCTCGTGGTCGCCACATTTCACAACGAGATCGCGTCGCTCGCCCTTCTTGCCAGCTCCAAAACAAATCGTCTGTTCCGCACTCCCTTTGCCAGTATGTTTTGCCCAGTGGAGGGACATCAATTGGGCACCGCACAGAAGACCGGTGCCCCAGACTTCCAACGGCCTGATCCGGCACTCGGAAACGCGTGCCCGAAGAGCTGGTCAGTTTCGGCGGATACCGCTCTCGAAGCGCTCGGCGTGGACCGGACGCGGGGGCTCTCGCCCGCCGAAGTTCTGCGGCGCCGTAAACACTACGGCGCCAATCGCCTGCGCGAGACCAAACCGAGGAAGGGCTGGCAAATCCTCTGGGACCAGTTGGCGAGCCCAATCGTGGTGCTCCTATCCGGCGCGGCGCTCGTCGCTCTCGCCTTCGAGGAGCACCTCGAAGCCGCGGCAATCGGCGCGGTTCTCGTCATCAACTCGACGATTGGATTCTGGACCGAATGGCGAGCCTTGCGCGCAATGAACGCGCTGCGCGAGCTGGGTTGCGTTCACACGATGGTGCGACGCGAGGCAGCGACATGTCTCGTACCGGCAGAGGAAATCGTTCCCGGCGACCTCGTCCTGCTCGACGCTGGGGACGTACTCACCGCCGATCTCCGTCTCGTTCTCGCCTCGCGACTCCAGGTCGACGAATCGACGCTGACCGGGGAATCCCTGGCGGTCGACAAGACGATCGAACCGACGGCCTTCGATGCGGCGCTGCCCGATCGGAGCTCGATGCTCTTCAAGGGAACGGCAGTGATGCGTGGCACCGGCGAAGGCGTCGTCGTTGCAACGGGAATGAGAACCGAGCTCGGCCAGATCTCGCAGCTCGTCGAGGAAGCCGAAGCCGAGATCACCCCGCTCGAGGCGCGCCTCGACCGCCTGGGCCGCCGACTCTTGTTCCTCACGTTAGCGATCGCCGGCCTCGTGGCGATGACCAACATCTGGGCCGGGCGTGATCTCTACGTTTCGATCGAAATCGCGTTGGCCCTCGCCGTCGCGGCCGTGCCGGAAGGCCTGCCCATCGTCGCCACACTGGCTCTAGCTCGAGGCATGGCGCGAATGGCGCGACGCAACGCGCTCGTCGAGAACCTCTCCGCGGTCGAAACCCTGGGTTCGACGAGCGTCCTTCTCGTGGACAAGACTGGAACGCTCACCGAAAACCGGATGGTCGTTGGCGAACTCGCGCTCCCCAATGAAACGACGATCCTCTTCGACCCTCATCGAGAACCAGACGGCGCTTTCGTAGTAGACGGTTCGAACGTGAATGCCGAGAACAATCCTCTGCTCTTCGAGGCCTTGCGAATGGCGGCGCTCTGCAACAACACGGTGCTCGCCGACAATGGCGAATCGAGCGGCTTGGGAGATCCGACCGAGGTCGCGCTGCTGATCGCAGCCCAGACGGCCGGTCTCGCGCGCGGGACGCTTCTCGACGCGACCCCCGAAATCGCTGAAATCGCATTCGATTCGGATCTGAAAAAAATGGCAACCCTTCACCGCGACGGGGAGAGCGTCCTGGCGGCCGTGAAGGGCGCGCCCGAAACGGTCATTCCCGACTGCACCGAACTGGCAGCGGCCGATGGCTCGAGTCGCGTCCTCGACGCCGCAGAACAACGAGAATGGCTGGAGCGGGCGGAAGCTATGGCGTCGCGCGGCCAGCGAGTCCTGGCTCTCGCGAAGAAAACGCTCGCAGACCCCAGCGAATTCTCTTACGCGGCGATGACTCTGGTGGGACTGGTGGGACTACTCGACCCGCCCCGCGCCGGCGTGCGCAGCGCGATCGCCGCATGTCAGGCCGCGGGTATCCGCGTCGTCATGGTCACCGGAGATCACCTTGGAACAGCTTCGCATATCGCAGCGGCTACCGGGTTGATCGAACAGATCGAAGGCGACCCCGTATCGTTTCTCGATGCGCGATCGTTGCCCGAGTTCGACTCGCTTTCGGAAGCTGATGTCGAAGAGATTCTCCGTGCGACAGTCATCGCTCGTGCGACCCCGAGGCAGAAGCTCGACATCATCTCGCTCTACCAACGTCGCGGCTCCGTCATCGCCATGACAGGCGACGGCGTCAACGATGCACCTGCATTGAAAAAGGCCGATATCGGAATCGCGATGGGGAAGCGCGGCACACAAGTCGCGCGCGAAGCAGCCGACATGGTTCTCCAGGACGACGAACTCGGCACGATCGTGTCCGCGGTGGCTCAGGGGCGGGCGATCTTCACCAACATCCGAAAGTTCGTCCTCTACCTTCTGTCATGCAATCTGAGTGAGATCCTGGCCGTATCGGCCGCGTCATTGGCTCAGACTCCGCTCCCCCTCCTACCCCTGCAGATCCTTTTCCTCAATCTCGTGACCGACGTCTTTCCGGCCCTCGCGCTTGGCGTCGGAGAGGGCGCTCCGTCGCTCATGAGTGAGCGTCCACGTGACTCGAAGGAGCCGCTGATTGCCAGGCGCCACTGGATTGCCATCTTCGGATTCGGCAGCGCGATCGCGCTGGCCGTGCTCGGCGCACTCATCCTCGCGATCCAGATCCAGGGAAAGTCGAGTGCACAGGCCACGACGATTTCATTCCTGACTCTCGCCCTCGCTCAGCTCTGGCACGTGTTCAGCATGCGCGAGACCGGCTCCGGATGGTGGTCGAACGAGGTAACGCGAAACGGCTGGATCTGGGCTGCCCTCGTTCTCTGCCTGGCGCTCATCGGACTCGCTGTTCATTGGCCCCCATTGGCGGAGATCCTTTCCGTGTCCGATCCGGGTGCGGACGGCTGGGCGTTGGCACTCACGATGAGCCTACTCCCCCTCGTCCTCGGTCAGGTCGTGCTCGCCGTTCGCCGACGTCGAGCTGTAATTTCTTCACAAGTCGTTCCGTGACCAGGACGCAACGCCCAAGTTCCAGTTTCTGACCTGAGGCAGATCTTGCCCGTGCTCCCGGATGCCCTCGGCATCCTCGACATCGACCGTCGTCCGTCGTCCGTCGTCCGTCGTCGAGGGGTGATCGCGCGGTTTCAGGTGGCATCTTCCTCCTCGCGAGAGGCGCGAGGAAACGCGCCCAGCCAGCCACGCCACGCAAACAAGGAGAGCAGCCCGATCGCAACTGCGACCATTACGCCCCAAACAGCCACATAACCCCAACGCCAATGAAGTTCCGGCATGTATTCGAAATTCATGCCGTAAACGCCCGCGATGAACGTGAGCGGAATGAAGAGACTCGCCATGACCGTCAGCGTCTTCATGACGTCGTTAGTCCGGTTGCTCACGCTGGAGAGATAAACGTCCATCACGCCCACGCTCATCTCACGCTGCGTCTCGATGGAATCGAGCACATGGATCGCGTGATCCTCGACATCGTGAAGGTACGGACGGAGGCTTTCCCCGAACGGGCCGCCCTCCTGACGCGAGAGCGAGAGAACCGCGTCACGCTGTTGGCGCTGGCTTCGCGATAGCTGGATCAGCATGCGACGAAAGGCGCGAATACGCGCGAGCGTGCGAGGTTGCGGATCGCCAATCGCGGCTTCCTCGAGTTCGTCCAGTATTTCGCTCAACTTCTCCACAACGGGAAAGAACCCGTCGACCACGGCATCGATCAAGGCATCGGCGAGAAAATCGGGACCCGAGCGCCGAATCGTGGTGCCCTCAGAACGCAGCCGCTTCCGGATCGGATCGAAGACATCGCCGGTATGCTCGACAAAGCTGAGCACCCAGCCTGGGCCAAGGATGATGCTCAGCTGCTGGAGTTCGATGTCGTGCTCCACACTGCGCGCCATGCGCAGCACGATCAACTGGTGTTCGTGATAGCGATCGACCTTCGCGCGCTGCGGGATATTCACGATATCCGCAAGTGCCAGCGGGTGTATCCCAAACAGCTCTCCCAGAGCACGCAGCTGGTCTTCGTCACCAAAGCCCTGTACGTGGATCCAATCGACCGTGTCGCTTCCAAGCGCCGGCCGCAACTCCGCGACATCGGTGACCGATCGCTCCTCCAGTGTTTCTCGCGTAAAGCTATGCCATTCGATTTCTGGAGCCGGTGCGTCGGCTCGGATCGCCATCGCATGAGGTTGGGAACCGGCCGCGGGCCGAGGTCGATCGCGTTCATGCGCCCTTCGAAAGAACCGCAATGCTTCCTCAGTGGCGGCGCTGATCAGCTGCCGCTCGGTCCGTAGAAATCGACCCAGTCGAGCGTTCTTCATCGGTATTTCTCCTCATCGATTGGCGCAGTGGATGTGCCTGTTGCAAAGGTCGAATCGATCAGTAGCATTCGCTCGGCACTCTCCCCATCACAGCTCGAGAAACGAGTACAGATGTGAGTTGCAACGCGATGAAGTTCAGGCTCGTACCGCGGAGTGGAAGGCGATCGCGTACCGTCGCATATCGTTTCGCTCGATGGTCCGCACACATCGCCGGCATCGGGCTATTTGCCGACCTCCTCGTTTCGACACACACCGTCTCGCACAACTCCGATGCGTCGGTCGACGGAGGGTCACACCGATGCGTTGTCTGCTCGGTCGGCGAGCACACGGCCGGCATCCCC
>JAQBEG010000345.1:0-4703 GCA_032123985.1 Deltaproteobacteria bacterium | reverse complement strand
TCGGATGTCGGCGTTCGTCCGTGTAGAGCGCAGCGTAGAGAAACGCCGGGATACCTCCGAAGTGATCGCCGTGAAAATGGGAAAGCAGGATGACATCGATCTCATTGCGCGAGATGCCGAGCTGCAAGAGGCCGGTGTTGGTGGTCGCTCCGCAATCCAAGAGCATGCCGCCCCGCTCGCCGCGAGCGAAGACCGCGGATTGGCGGCGGCCGCCAGCACCGAAAGCATCACTAGTCCCAACGAAAACGACTTCGGTCAATGGGTGCTCCCCGTGGCACTTTCGAGGCAGCTTTGAAACGCGCCGCCCGCGTACACTCCATCGTGACCGCGGAAGCCCGACGGCACGCGTTCGCCGTCCCAGACGACACAGCGTTCGAGTTTTGCGTTAGCGGGAACGAATGCATTGCGCGAGACGATCACGTCTCCGTTTTCTCCGCGAACATCGATTTCACCACCCCAGTATTTGGCGGACCCGCCGAGGGTTGGGAGCATGGGCGGGGACAGGTTTACCCGGAGATACTCGGACGGCGTCCCGACGGGTTCCCAAACCGATGAATCAGAGTCGACGATTTCGGCGCCGACGCGTTCAGCACGCGTCTCGATCCCGGGAATCAGCCAGTCGCGAAGATCCTCGAACACGCTGTCTGGGGTGTTGTCCGCGGTGTTGTCCGTGGTGTTGTCCGTGGTGTCGATCGTCGAGCTGTCGATGGTGGAAGTCGGCCAGTTGTCGAGAACTTCTCGAGAGAAGAAGCGAACGCCGGTAAACAGACCGCGCGACATTTCGATGTCGCCGTCCCTTTTGTTGGGTTGATCTGTACCGCCGAGGCGGTGCCGACCGATTCGATTCACTTGGCCACTGGCATTGACGCCAATCGTACCGAAAATCGCGTCGCGCGAGTCCTCACGCAAAAGGAGCGTGGCGTGCCGCCCACTGGCGAGATGCCGCTCAAAGAGTTTCTCGAGCGGCACGTCGAGGAGCATGTCTCCGGCCAAAACGGCGCAGGCTTCGCTCTCGCGCAGAAAATCGGCTGCGCGGCGTATGCCGCCGCCCGTTCCGAGCGGCACCGTCTCTTCCGACCAATGAATTTCGACGTTCGCGGGATGGTCGGCGTCCACCGCCTCGCGGATCGATTCCGGTAGGTGGTGCAGATTAATCATGACCTCGTGGCATCCCTGTCTCGACAAAAATTCGAGCAGTAGACTGATCACGGGACGCCCGCGGACCGGCATCGCGGGTTTCGCGCGAAAGTCTGTCAGTGGCCGCAGTCGCGTACCGAGCCCAGCGGCCAGAATCATCGCTCTCACCGAAGCCGCCTCCATTCTCGGCCGATCAGGCTTCCTCTAGCGGCCGTCATCAGCCGCGCCTCCGGGATGCAGTATCGGATGAACTGGCCGCTGCGGTAAGTGCATCGGTCACAGAATTCAGTGCCCGGATTTCAGGAAAGGTGTGTGCGAGCCGCCCCGCGGCCCGGTCCAGAAGGGCCAGGCCGCGCGGAATTTCGTGCCATCGACGCACGTCGCCTCTCGCCTGGGCGGCATGCACGAGATGAGAGATGTCCTTGCAGAGCCGAATCGTGGCGATCGCATCGAACCGCAGCAGTGCGGCCTCGAGATCCGATGCGTCTGGCAGCGACGGAAGGGTTGAGCGGAAGCACTCCATGGCGAACGCCTCATCCAGATCGACCTGAAGGTCGTAGAGCAAACATACGAGGTCGTATTCGGCCGGCGCCATGAAAGCCCCTTGGACATCGATCATGACGAGCCGTTCGCTTTCGACAGCGCCGGGCTCCACGCTGGATCGAGCGAGGAGGTGAAGGTTTTCGGCCTTGAAGTCTCGATGTGCGAGTCGATGGGGCGCGTCGTCGAGTAGGGAGGAGATGCGTGAGAAGCCAGTTTCGATATCGCGCGTCTCCTGAGTACTGGGTGAGCGGCGGAGCAGGCCAGGAATCGTCCAGTGCAGCCATTTCCAGGCCTTGGTTTGCACGAGCGCGTGATCGAAGATGCGCCCGAAGGCGGGGATTTGGTTGGCTGGCGCAGATAGTCTCTGGAGTCGGGGTACGAGTTCACAGGCTTCGCGATAGCGATCCGCGCGCTGGCGTCCTGTCACATCCCCGAGCGCGCGATCGCCAACGTCTTCGAGCAGGTCGAGAGCGTGTTCAGGAAGATGCGCATAGCTGCGAGGTACGGGAAGCCCCGCTTGTTCGAGAAAGGTTCGCAAGGGCTCGAGAGACGGCTCGGGAATCCAGTATTGGGGTCCCGTCGGCGGCAAACTCGCGCTGTCGACTTCAACGCGGGCGACGAGTGTCTTTGGTTCGCCCTCTGAAAATCGAACCCGATAGAAACGACGCGACCCGAGCCCGGCGGCGATCGGCTCGATCGACTCGGGCTCACGACCGTCGTGCGCGTGCACGACGGATCCGAGTCGTTCTAGATCCTCATTCTGGGCGCGTGATTCGCCTTCCACTGAGCCTCCTGAACGACGCCCGCTCAGCCGAAGAAGAAGTGGCAGGCCGCAACCGCACCAAAGAACCCAGCGATGTCTCCGGCCAGACAGGCAAAGAGCGCATGACGTCCATCGACCACGCCTGCGGCGCCAAAGTAGATTGCGAGGACGTAGAAGGTCGTTTCGGTCGAGCCCATCAATGTGCTGGTGAGCAAACCGATGAAAGAATCGGGTCCGTGGACCGTCAAGATTTCGCTCATGACACCAAGGGCTCCGCTGCCCGACAGGGGCCGGATGAAAGCCATCGGCAGCGCTTCTGCGGGCACGCCGATCTGGCTGGTCCATGGGTCGATCTGGGCAATCAGATAGCCGAGTGCGCCCGAAGCGCGAAACATCGAGACTGCGACGAGAATGATGACGAGATAGGGGACGATCCGGACTGCGACGCTGAGGGCTTCGCGCCCGCCGGCTACCATCGAGTCATAGACCGGCACCCGCTTGGCGAGTCCGTAGAGAAGTACTGCAAGCAGGAGGGCGGGCAGCGTCCAATGCTGAAGCAACCCTCGAATCGCGCCGCTCAATCCGCTCTCATCGAGGCGCGTCAGGAAGGTTTCGCCCACGCTCCAAATGAAGAGTCCTATAGCCAGCCAGACAAGGCCAATGCGTGCAAGGCGACGCCAGCCCGTCTCGGGTTGAGCCGGTCGATTCGGTCCTCCATCGGAGTCGCTCTCGTCGGCATCCCAGGTGTTGGAACTGCCGGAGCTGTTGGCGGGTCGAAGGTCGGATCGATGAGCAAAGATGGGCAAGCGACCCAACAGCAGGTACGCGATCACGGCGACCGTCGTCGAACATGTGGTGGCAAAAAGGGTGGGCATCCAAATTGCCCAGGGATCCGCGGAATTGGCGGCCGCCCGAACGGCGATCGTGCCAAGCGGCGGCAGGAGCGTGATCGCGGAGCTGTTGATCGCGAGAAAGAGCACCATCGCGTTCGATGCGGAACCGGAATGATTGTTGAGCTTGGCGAGCTCGGACATTGCCTTGAGGCCGAAGGGCGTCGCCGCATTACCCATCCCCAGCACGTTCGATGCCATGTTCATGATCATGGCGCCCATTGCCGGGTGGTCGGGAGGAATCTCGGGGAACAGCCGTCGCGTGATCGGGGTCAGCCATCGCGCGATCACATCGCGCAATCCCGCGTCGAACGCGATGCGCATCAGGCCGAGGAAGAAAACCATGACGCCGACGAGTCCAATGACGAGCTGCACCGCAGAGCGTGCGCTGTCGAAGATTGCGTCGATGACGGCCGAGACTTCAGACTCGCCAGAAAGGGTCGCCACCAGAAGTGCGCCAAGGGCAAGTATCAGCCAGATCGAATTGAGCACCGGCCCCCCCGATCCCGAAGCTCGTTACCACGCCCCGCTGCATGGCGACGATTGCTGCGACGCAGGCTCCCCGATAAGCTCCTCGACGTCAAGCACACGAGCGCGTCCCCCCCCCAAAAAAGCATAGATTGAGCTGGGTCTTCATATGTTGAACCGATTCGTTCTTCTTTTGAGTGGGGCCTCAGCTGGCCGCGTCGGCCGATCCATATGCAAGGCGGGCGCGATCGGGCTTTGCGTGGCTCTTTACGTGGCTCTTTACGTGACTCTTTACGTGACTGTAGGGGTCGCCGAAGCGGCATCGCAGGACCTGGATGCGCGCCTCGGGCGGCTTCTATCTCGCGCCCCGCTGGCCAGGGCCAGTGTAGGCATCTACGTCGAGCGCCAAAGCGATGGCAAGGTCATCTTCGAACGCGGCGCAGACCGGCTGCTGATTCCGGCGTCGAACCAGAAAATCCTCACTGCGCTGGCGACGCTCGAACGCTTCGGCCCGGCGCATCGTTTCCCGACGCGCATCTGGGCGCCCAAGCCGATTGATGCTGAGGGGTTGGTTTCCGAATTGCTCGTCGAAGGGGGTGGGGATCCGGTAATGAACTCCGAAGACTGGTGGCGATTGGCCGCCGACCTTCGCGGTGCGGGTCTGCGTGGCATCCTCGGGGACTTGCGTGTCGACGACACGCTCTTCGACGGACCGGGTTGGCACCCGAGTTGGGGGAGCGTGAGCGCGCGCGCCTATCATGCGCCTGTAGGCGCGCTCACCGCTAATTATGGGACCTTCTTTGTCTCGGTGTGGCCCCAAGCAGAACCCGGTTCGTCGGTGCTCGTCGACATCGATCCGCCCGTTCCCTATCTGCGTCTACGAAACCTGGCCAGGACCGCGT
>JAQBEG010000344.1:0-8507 GCA_032123985.1 Deltaproteobacteria bacterium | reverse complement strand
GCCGAGGACCGTTTCGCTCCCGGGGCCCCGACGGCCGTCGTGGTCGTGCAGGAGGGGCTGGCGGTTCGGGTCTTCTGGGATCCGAATCCGGAACGGGATCTGGCGGGGTATCGCGTCGAACGCCGCATCGACGATGGGGCGTGGACGCCGACCGACCCGGCGAGCAGCAGCTTCCGGCCGAAACCACGAGCCCCGATCAGCAGGTAGATGCCGACCCCGATCGCCGCGTTCAAGGCGAACGCGAGATCGTTCTCGTCCCCCTGCCAACCGCCAGCTCCATGACCGGCGTGCATCAACCCGTAAATGGCTGGGGAGAGGTGAAATAGAACGTAAAGAGTCGCCAGCCGCTCGGCGTCGCCGAAGTTCCTCGGTAGCATGGCCAGCGGAAGCACGCCGCCCAGGACTAGAATCGCGAAGTCTTGGAATGCCCAGAACGCCCAAGCGTTGTTCACAGCGAGGGGGACATGGAACGCCATCAACGCAATGAAGGCGAACATGTACCAGAGCGGACGCGGGATCTCGCGCCGCATACCGCGGGAGAGGGTGGCGGCAAAAGCCCAGATCCCGACGAGCATGCCGGGCCGAATCAGCCCGAACGGCGGGAACCACCCCATCGGCCGCCCGAATTCGATCAAGAGGTACGCAATACACGGCTTCAGACTCCAGCTCGGTGGTGCGACACGCGATTCCGCACGGGGCTCCACCGGGCGCTGGCCTTGCATGGCGCCGGGAATGACGCGAGGTCCGTCGTTCACAGCGGCACCCTTGCCGCCAGCGCGGGCCCGAGCGAGCGCGCCGCGGCAGCCGGCAGCCGACGCCAAATCGCAGCCGCCCACGAGCGGCCGCGCCCACCGGGTTCGCTCCCCCGTCCCCTATCTCCGCGCGTCCGCACGTTCCAGAGCAATGGGCGTTCAACGGCTCCCCACTGGAGCTTGAAACGCGAGTTCCCCGAGCCAGGTGTCGACCGGCCGAAATCGAATGTAGCCGCCCCCTGTTCGATCGCCCGGGAGAGCGCGCCCCAGTACAGCAGCATGTTCACGGAGATCCGGTCGAACGACCGGTCGGAGGCCGCCCACGGAATCTCGATGCGCGACCCCGCGCGCAGCAATACGCCCGCAGCGACCGGAACATCGGCGCGTCGAACGACGACGTAATCGAGATCCGATCCGAAGACCCCCTCCATCGCCTCGAAGAACGACCGCGGCAACAGCGGCGAGCCCAGCTCGTGCCACTTGCTGGCGAGCAAGCCGTAAAACGCAGCGCGTCCGCGAAGGGGATCCTCGATCCCGACGTCGCAGCCTTCCTTGCGCGGGCGCTTGACCTGCGACCGCAGCTTTGCGCCAAGCGCCGCGTTCAGGGCCTCTTCGCTCGGCGGGAGTTCCATCGTGTAACCGTTTTTTCCCCGCCACACCGGAAGAGGAAGGTCCGAGCCGTCGCGCCCACGCAGTTCCAGGCGATCGACCCCTTCTTCGTCGGCGACGCGCACTGCCGCTCCGGCTAGGGCTCGCCGCACTCCCGCGTCCTCGCCGAGCACTCCCGCGTAGTTGAGATAGGGGACCGAGGTCGCGAATCGCCCCACGAAGCTCTTTTGCATCACAAGCGGCAAGACGCCCACGATCGAATCACCGCGCTTCGCAACGAGCCTGACGCCGCGCTGCCCAAAGACCTCGTGCAGCGCATCGAGAAGGGCCCACCGATGGCCGGCCTCGCCGGCGGGATGGGCGGCGACGAATCGGTCCCACCCGTCGCGGTCGGCGGAGGTCGCCTCGGTCACTTGGACGCCCGCTTCGGTCATCCGAGCACCCGCTCCGGGAGCAGCTCGGCCTTCTCGAGCCAGACGTTCATCGGCCCGAAGGGAAAGCGCTCGAGGAGTGCCTGCAGCTTCGGCAGCGTCGTGCGAAGGCCGACGTAGTGCCGGAAGCGGCTGCGCAGCGACGCCCCAGGCACGCGAGGTTGCGACGGGTCAACCTCCCACGGATGGACGTAGAGCACCCCGGGAAAGCCTTCCTTCCGATTGAGCCGCTCAATCGCCATTCGGGTCAGCGCCAGCGGGAACAGCCGCAAGTACCCGCCGCCACCGAACGGCAAGGTGACGCCACCCAGCCTAAGGGTGGAAGGAGGGATCTCGACGAGAGACGCTCCGGCGGCGGTCTTGACCCGATATGGGTGACGCGGCGCGCCGGGTATCCCGTAGCGATCGTGGCGGACGGGAAAGAGGCTCGAGTCGTAGGCGATTCCGCATTCGGCCAGCACGTCGAGCGCCCAGAGGTTGCGCCAACCGATCGAAAACGACGCGGCTCGGTAGCCGAGCACCGGACACCCTGCGGCATCTTCGAGCAGACCCTTCGAGCGGCGCGTCTCCTCGCGAAAGGCCTCGGGCTGCTGCGAATAGACCAGGCGATGGCTGTAGCCGTGACAGGCGATTTCGTGCCCGCGTTCGGCGATCCGCCGTACGAGGGTGGCGTGCCGTTCGGCGACCCAGCCCAGCACGAAGAACGTTCCTTTGCGATTGGTCCTGTCGAACAGATCCAGGAGAACCTCCGTATTCCGCTCGACGCGGCTCGGGAAGCTATCCCACTGTTCGCGAAGGACCACGCCCTCGAAGCCCGAGACCTGGAAATGCTCCTCGACATCCACCGTCAAGACGTTGACGGGTGGGCGCGTCACACCCGATTCTGGTCCAACCAAGCGATCAACTCCGACTTCTTGTAGCGAAGCGACGTGGTCTTCCCGAAACCGAGACGGTACGCGGGAAGCATGTTCGTTCTCGTCAGCTGCCACAGCTTCGTACGGCCGATCTTCAAGAACTCACGCGCTTCGCGACTCGTGAGGATGTTGTCCTTGGTCTCGATTTGACGCCGTTCCATCTCACCGCTCCTAGCCACGTCGCTCATTTTCCGGCAGTCCTTTCGGAAACGTGACGTACCGCCGTCCACAGGTCGACGACGCCACGAGCGGTTGCATCGGGGTCGTGGCGAAGCTTCGCGCCCACCGCGGCGAGCGGCCGCTTCAGAACCTGGAGTTCGGGCTGAAGACCGTTTCCCGTGCTGAGCAGGGCCATCCCCTCCGCCCGGTAACGATCAAGGACCTCCTCGGGAAGCGAACCCTCGTGGATGAGGACCCCGTCCAGAAACCGTCCGCCGGCGTGCTCCTCGAGCGCGCACACATGGTCGGCCACGTCCAGTTCGACGGCCTCGCCATGCTCGCCTACGAAATTGGCCACGAGAACGACCGTAGCGCCCGTTTGCCGCAGAGCCGCGCCCACGCCGCTGACGATGATGTTCGGCAGGATGCTCGTGTAGAGGCTTCCGGGACCGAGCACGATCAGATCAGCCTGCTGGAGCGCATCGAGGATGCCTGGGGTCGGCTGGGCGTCGCGCGGACGCAGCTCGACGCGGAGGATCCGCTTTGAGACGGCGGCTATCCGACTCTCGCCGACGACCCGGCTGCCGTCCTCGAACGTCGCCTCGAGCGCCACGTCGTCGAGCGTTGACGGGAGAATCGTTCCGACCGTTCGGAGGACTCGGCTGGACACTTCGACGGCCTTGAGGAAACTCCCCGTCTGCTCGGCCAAGGCCGCGAGCATCAGGTTTCCCAAAGTGTGACCGCCAAGCTCGCCCGACCCGTTGTAGCGATGCTGGAAGACCCCCTTGAGCAGTTCCTCTTCAGCGGAGAGGGCCACGATGCAGTTGCGCACGTCGCCCGGAGGCGGTACGCCGCGATCGCGCCGAAGGCGACCGGAGCTGCCTCCGTCGTCGGCCATCGTGACGATCGCCGTCAGCGCCTCCACGTGGCCGGCATCGACGAAGCGACGTAGACCACGGAGGACCGTCGGCATGCCCGTTCCACCGCCCAGTGCCACGATCCGGCGCGGGAAGGCGTCGACTTCCGTCGGTTGCGGGATTCTGGCCTCAGCGGCTCTCATGATTTGCCCTTCGGCTCGTAGTAGCGCCGGTAGTAGCTCTCGTAGTGGCGATGGCGGTCCGCCAGGCTGAATCGGACGTCGTTGAGCACGATCCCGAGAAGCCGCGTGGTCGTCAGCGAGCTCAGCGCCTGCTGCAGTGCGGGCTGCGGCGTGAGCCCCGAGCGCGCCACGACGATGGCGCCGTCACACTGGGCGCCGATTACGTCGGCATCCGTGAACGGCACGATCGGCGGAGTGTCCACGATGATCCGCGTGAATCGCTTACGCAGGGTCACGAACAGCTTTGCGATCTCGAGTGACGAGAGCAGGCGTACGGGATCGGACGCGGGTTCGCCGGCGGGTAGCACCTTCAGCCGGGTTTTCTTGATGTCGAGGATCGCGTGATCGAGGCCTACGTTGTTTTCGACGACCTCGCGCAGGCCGAGCGCGGGCGCGGGCTCGAGCCATCGCCCAACGGTCGGCCTCCGCGTGTCGGCGTCGATGATCAGCACATCTTTGCCCTCATCGACCGCGAACGCGAGGGCGAGATTCATCGCAATCGTCGACTTTCCTTCGCCGGGGAGTGCACTCGTTACGAGGAGCACCTGCGGGGATCCATTCGGGTCGTGTTGAATCAAGGAGCGCAGACGCCGGAAACACTCAGCGGCGGGTAGGCGAGAATCAGCCAGCATGACGATTTCGGGGGCCTTGATGAACTCCCTTGGAATCAGGCGGGCCATGGGCACGCCCTCGACGATCTTGCCTGGGGCAGGGCGTTGTTGAGCACCGTCATCAAATGACCGGTTATCCAGGAACGACGAAACAGGCTCGGGACGCTTGAACATCACGACTCCCGTCTCAGTGAACGAAATGCATGGTTATGGCGAGAACGGCGCAAGACACTGCCGCCCCGACGATGTTCGTGATGCGTGCCCGGCGTTCGCTGGACAAGGTCGCAGGCGTCGGGATTCGAGGGATCGAAACCAGGACGGGGACGTCCGCCCAGCTACCGATCACCTCTTCGGACCGTACAACCGGTAGGAGGAAGGCCTTCGCCAGGACAGGGAGGACGAACAGAACGAGTCCCGCCGCGATGCCGGCCCCATTGACGATGAGCGGGATCGGGCTCGCGGGAATCGTCGGCGGAACAGCCTTCTCGATCAGATTGAACTGCTCGCCTTTCTCGGCCGCTTCGACCGTCTGTGAACCGCGGGCTGACTGGACCTTCCGCTGGTAGTCGTTGTACTGCGCGGTGAGAGCGTCGAGGCCTTTCGTCAACTCGGCCAGATGCTGTTGAACCCGGGGGGTGGCCTCGACGCGGGCCGTGTAAACGGCGGCGTCGGCTCGTAACCGCTTCTGGTCGTCGCGCAGTCGAGCGATTTCCTTTTCCTGCGCACGGATCGGCAAGTCAAACGGCCCCGGCGGAGTCGATGCGGAGTCCGAGGTCGCTTGATCCGTGGCGCCCGTCTTGCCCAGTGAGGCCTGGAGGTCGTCAAGCTCGCGTTTCTTCGCACGAACCTCCGGATGCTCGTCGGAATAGCGGGATCGCAGTCCATCGTACTCACGGTGAAGGAGCGCGAGCCTCTGCGTGGTCGGATCGGCCCCGGGAACGACCGCCGTAATCGAAGAGTCCGTCATGGAGGCCTGCGCTTGGGACCGCAGCAACTGCAGCCGGTCCGACGCCGCCTCTACGGCCTTTCGGTTCGACTCGAGGTCGCGGTTCCGTGATTCGAGCAGCGCGAGGTTGGCTTCCAACTGCTCGGGCGTTTCGTACAGGTGCTGCTCTTTGTAGGCGGCGATCAGTTTTTCTTTCGCGATCAGCTCGTTGCGCGTGTCCTCGCCGAGCGTCCCGATCATCTTGGTCGTGTCCTCAGCGCGCGTCGTTCGAAAGCGGAAGTTCTCCTCGATGTAGAGCGCGGTCAGCGTGTTGACGACCTCAGCGGCCCGTTTCGGATCGCTGTCGTTGAAGGACAGCTCGAACATCGAAGCGCTGACGTTTTGCGAGACGGGATAACTGGTGACCGTTACGGTCACGGCGCCCTTGGTGCGCCGGATCATCGTGTCGAGTTCCCTCTCGGACTTCGGCAGCCCGTAGGTCTGCTCGATGAGCTTGACCATGTACGGGCGGCTCAGGATTGATTCCTGGATGGTCGCCAGACGTGCAGCCATGGTGTCGGTCACGGTGCTGCGGACGAGCTCCTGGGGAATCTGCGGGGGCGTCACGAGGATCTTGGTGCTCGCACGGTAGGTCTTCGGCAAGTACTTTACGGCGACCATCCCGCCGGCGAGCCCGAAGCACGCCCCGGCGACGACGGTCCACCACGAGGCGAGAAGAACGCCGGCGAGCTCGAGGATTACGGCGACTTTCCCGTCCGACTGCCTCACTGGCATAGCGTCCAGTCCTTTCGGCGGCATCGCATTGCAACTGCCACCTTCACGTTCCGCGTCACTTCTTTAGGAGATCGTCGCCCGTGCAAGGGCCATCTCGCGCAGAAAACTACCGGCACATCCGACAAGCGTCAAGAGTCAAATTCGAACTAGCACGATTAAGTGCGAACACTTTTGGCTGACGTTCCGGAAAGACTCAAATTACTGAGAATCGGTCTCGCAGCGTCCCGGAACGGCGGTGGCAACCGCTCCAGCCGGGTGGGGATCGACGCGCCGCCACGAGCTAATGCCGGTCATCGGGGCGGACGCGTGTGTCGGCTCCTGCCGAAACTGACTACAACCTCAAGATCCGCAATATCTCACAGAGCTATAAGGACTTATTCCTAGTTTGAATCCGCTTTCCCATTGCTCAATGCGAAGGATCCTTGTACTTTGTCGGCTATTCATCAGCCTCAAGCTGGTGGCAGGCACGTTGGCGACTCCGGACTGATCGGAAACTCGTTTTGACTGCGGGACGATCTGCTCGTCCAGCAGCGGGATGTTCAGTTTCCCAGCCGCGATTGGGGATTTAGTGAGCACTTTTCAATTGACGCAACCCAGATACCTGACGGCTTTCGCCTTCGAAGGCGCTCTGGTTTTCACTGTCCTGTACGCCCTCGCTCATGTCAACTCTCTGCTGTGGCCCGATGTTCCTCTCGGAGCACAACAGGCGCTCGTGTCGATAAACGGCCTGGTTTTTCTTGGGTGTCTTCTCGCCACGCGGCGGGCTGTCCTCGGCGACGCGACCGACATTCGAAGAGAGGTCGTCATTTTCGGCGTCGTTTCGGTGTTCTTCGCGCTCTTCGCTCTCGTCGCCTGGCTCGCCTATTTTGGATCCCCAGCGCGACCGCCGGCTCTCCTCATTGCCGAAGGCGTCGTAGCGGTTCCTCTGACCGCCGCGGGCTGGCGCTGGTTCGCGAATCGGTACCAGATCCTCGACGGCTACCGGGAGAGGATCCTCATCGTTGGTGCGGGTGAGAGCGCGCGGCAGGTGGCGCGTTGTATCGGCGAGCAGTCTCCAGGCCGATATCAGCTGGTCGCGTTCGCGGACGAGGACGGCTCCCGGGTCGGACAAGTCGTCGCCATGGGAGTGCGCGTCCTGACTCGCTTCAGCGAGTTAGATGTGTGGAGTCCCGGTCGGGTGGACCGCATCGTGGTGGCTCTCGACGAAAAGCGAGGCAAGTTCCCCATTCGGGAGCTCCTGCCGTTGCGTCTCTCCGGGCTCGCGATCGAAGACGCGACGTCCTTCTTCGAGCGGGCGAGTGGGAAACTGGCTGTCGAGACGATGCTCCCCTCATGGCTGATATACTCGGATGGGTTCAGGATGTCTTCGGTGCGTGGGGCGGGAAAACGAGCAGCCGACATCGGAATGTCTCTTCTCCTTCTCACCGTGTCGGCACCGATCATCGCGTTGACGGCGCTGGCGATCCTTATCGAGAGCGGGCGCCCCGTGATGTTTCGTCAGCGCCGCATGGGTCGAGGTGGTATCGATTTCAGCATGCTCAAGTTCCGATCGATGGTGAACGACGCCGAAAAAAAGAGCGGCCCTACCTGGGCTGGAGAGAACGATCCGCGTGTGACCCGGGTGGGGAGGATCATTCGCAAACTTCGAATTGACGAACTTCCGCAGTTGATCAACGTGCTGAGCGGCGAGATGAGTTTCGTCGGCCCACGTCCCGAACGGCGGCATTTCGTCGAGCAACTCGAAAGGGAGATCCCTTACTACTCCCTGCGCACGACGGTTCGACCGGGGATCACTGGTTGGGCACAGATTCAATACCCCTACGGGGCCACGGTCGACGACGCGCGAGAGAAGCTCAAATACGACCTCTTCTACATCAAGAACGCAAACGCCCTGTACGACCTATGGATCACGCTCAAGACGGTGAAAGTAGTACTCACGGCTTCCGGAGCCCGTTGAGGGCCGGACGCAGGATCCACTTCTGAGCCGACTCTCTCAACCCCCAGCGCATTCTCAGGAAGACTGACGCGTGCCCCCATCCCGAGACGTCGTTGTTATCGGAGGCGGCATCGTCGGCCTTTCGACCGCGATGGCACTGACGTGCGGGCCCCGGCCGTTGCAGCCTCTCGTTCTCGAGAAGGAAGCAGAGGTTGCGGCGCATCAGACGGGGCACAACAGCGGCGTGATCCACTCCGGCGTCTACTACCGTCCGGG
>JAQBEG010000343.1:0-4570 GCA_032123985.1 Deltaproteobacteria bacterium | reverse complement strand
GTAGCCGTCGGCTTTCTCATTCCGGGTTATGGGATCTTGCCCGGCTGCTGTGTTGTGCACTGACGCCACAAAGGACAGCAAGGCGATGATGTGAATGAAATGGAAATTCATGGCGTTTCTCGCCCGGCCAGTGGTCGAATTGTCGACCGAGTGCCACAGAGATCCGCGCGTGGATGAAGGCTACGATCCATAGCACGCCGGCACCCACCACCGCCCCCGCCGCGCTTCGAATCACGGCGTCTAGATAGGGCATGCCGTACCAGGCGTTGGCCGCCGGGATCACGAGAACCGCCACGGCCAGGCCGCCCAGCGAGATCGAGTCGGGAATGATTTGATGATCGAAGTCGATCATGGCCGCGACAATCAGAGCGGCGGCGAACAGACAATGGATCGGTGTCCACCACGTTGGACCGAACCGCCACGCGACCGCGACGAAGAGCAATCCTGTCACAAGCTCGACCGCCGGATATCGCAGCGAAATCGAACCCGCGCAATATCGACAACGCCCGCGAAGCCACAGATAGGAGATGACGGGGATGTTGTCCCAGGGCTTGATTTGTGTTTGGCAAGCCGGGCAATGCGAGGGCGGAAACGCAACGGAGAGACCGAGCGGCACGCGATGAATGACCACATTCAAGAACGAGCCGACTAGTAGCCCGAACACCAGAGCGATCGGCATGACTGCGTCCGGCGGGATCTCGATCGCCATGCTCCCCCCAAGACTCGCCAACGCAGACTCTGGGCCATCTGCGGTGGTTGCCGCCCCAACCGCCGTCACGCGAATCGATGACGGCGCGGTGCCGACTACTTGAAATCTCGTCGGCTAAAGATCATCGATCCGAGTATTAGCGTACAGACCGTGTATCCGAATGCATAGACGATCGCCATCTGAATCTCAGACGCAAGGATCGGCAGACCGTGCACAGCTTCGAGGGTCTTGTTGAAGACCTCGAAGTCAGGCATCGCGACGAATACGATATCCGCCATTTTCGAGACGGATTCGAGATCCGATTGCTCGCCGAGTGCTCGGAAGTCTCGCGAAAGGTGCCCGATCATCCAAATACCGACCGTAAAGAGCGCGGCGAGCATCGGAGTCGTGAAAGCGGAGAACAAGGTGGCGATGGCCACCAACAACATCAATTCGAGGCCCATCAACGCGATCGCCACGCCGTGGTCCCAACCCAACGGCGCACCTGCCGTCCACGACACGATTCCGAACGCCAACGACATCAAAGCAAGTTGTAGCCAGACGGTGAAAGTCAGCCCAGCCCACTTCCCTATCAGAAATTCAGAGCGTGAAACCGGCTTCGAGAGAATCGTAAAGATCGTTCGGCGATCGACCTCGTTGTGAATCAGTCCAATTCCAACAAAGATCGCGATCCCCGCACTGAAGAAGCGAATCGCTGCCATGCCCATGTCCTGCAAAATTTCATTGACTGCGACGTAGGAGAGCGTCGCGAGGAGCACACCGGATCCGATCATCAGGATCCCAAAACCAAGTAGCGTATAGAGGAGTTTGTTCCGAATCGCTTCTCTAAACGTATTGGTCGCGAGGGCCTGAATACGCACCAACGAACTCATGCCGAACCCTCCCCTTCTTGAACCGCGGTGAGAAAGACGTCTTCGAGCGAATTGCGGTGTGGCGTCACCGAGACGACGTCGGCGCCCGACTCGAGCGCAGTCTCGAGGACTTCGCGAACTTGCTTTTCGGGCACTGTCAGTTCCACGCGCTCACCGAGACCGCGCATCTCGATCGCCATGTTCTCTTCGAAGACGGCCGCTGTCGCGACGGGCAATCGGGCCAGCACGACATCCGTCGACACAGTGGAGTCCGGCATGAAATCCTGAATGTCCCCTTGATAACGGATTGCACCCTTGACGATGATCGCGACTCGATCACAGGTCATCTCGACATCATGCAGGATATGCGTCGTCATGAAGACCGTCTTTCCGGTGGCACGAAGGGACAGGATGACGTCGCGGATTTCCTTTCGACCGATCGGGTCGAGTCCGCTCATCGGCTCGTCGAAGAAGACGATCGCTGGATCGTTGATGAGCGCCTGTGCGACCCCCACTCTCTGCAGCATGCCCTTCGAGAACGTACGCAGTCGCGCGTCGGCCGCGTGGGCGAGGTTCACGACTTCGAGCAGCTCGTCGACGCGCGCTCCTCGAAGACGCGACTCGACACCGGAGAGCCGCGCATAGAAGTCGAGTATCTCGCGCGCGGTCAGGAACGGATAGAAATATGGATTCTCTGGAAGAAACCCGATCTGATTTCGAAATTCGGATTCGCCGACGTCGCACCCGAGAATCGAAGCCGAACCTTCGGTTGCTCGGATCAGCCCCATCAAGATCTTCAGCGTCGTCGTCTTGCCCGCGCCATTGGGCCCCACAAACCCAAAGATCTCACCCTCGCGCACCTCAAACGTGACGCCGTGCAAAACACGCTTTCGTCGCAATCCAAAGCCCGGCCGAAAATCCTTCACGACCTGTTCGACACAAATGACTGCACGTTTCTCAGCCGTCAACTTTCCCTGCCCTCCCAGCCGGACCCGCAACATCGTCGTGCTTGTCCGATTCACTCATCCGCACGCGATCGCCGCCCGAGAAATGAACCTCGTAACGATTTCCGATATAGGACGACTCGATACGACCACTTTCTGCGTCGATCTCCCAGACCGAACCTCGCGACAGCGAACTCGGGATCGCATCGGGCTCGGCGATTGGCAATTCCTCGAGTACACGATGCGGAGAGCGAATCAGGTCTTCCACAGCATCGATATCGCGACCGGCGAGAGAAGCGTAGGCAGCGCGTGCGCGATCGAGATGGCGCGCTTTGTACTCGATCTCGATCTCGTCGAGCGCGATCTGAAGCCTGGCCCTGGCATCCTCGTCCTCGGTCCTCCCCAGCACCTCGCGAAGAAAGATCTCAGCGACATCGATGTCAGTGTGTTCGCTCTTGAGTCGCGCAACGAGACGCGGCAGATAGGCTGGCGAGTTCGGAAGATCCATTGCAGTCTCGAGCGCGGCCGCGGCCTCGGGATACTCTCCCAGATAGAAAAAGTGATTGAATCCGAGATAGAAGTAATTGC
Source organism: Deltaproteobacteria bacterium (assembly GCA_032123985.1). Lineage (GTDB taxonomy): Bacteria > Myxococcota_A > UBA9160 > UBA9160 > UBA4427 > UBA4427. Next base: position 1,478 of record JAQBEG010000343.1, on the reverse strand, counting down.
GCCAATCGTCCGGATGATTCTCTATCGCCCGATCGAGCAGGCGATTCCCTTCGCGAACGAGTTCTTCGTCATGAGTTAGCCAGACCGCCGCAAATCGATAGGGGTGACCGACGTGTGGATTCAGAGTCGTGACCACGTCGATGAGTTTGCCAAGATGCCGAGCCATATCGGCTCCGACGAATTCGTCCCCACCTACGATCTGGACGGCCTGAAGCCAATGATAGTCGGCGAGAATCGCGTTGAATCCGAAAGACATGGCGCTCGCGACGCGAGGGCTAGGAACGAAACTCTCACCGAGGTCACTGCGAGTCGCCATCGGCAGCTCGGAATGTGCCCATCCAGTGCAAAGCATCGCTGCGATGAGTAGCGCGACCTGATTTCGCTTCGTCGACACCGTGCGTTCCCCATTATTTGAATCAGACGGGGTCGAGAACCAGATCGCCAGTCTGAATCACACTCCTCGGTGAGCGTTCGATCTAGAAATCGTCCGCGGCCAACACACGCGTAACCTGGTCGAAGACGCGTCCACCGGCATTGATCGGTGGCGTCTGATTCCCCGCTAGCGAGGTCTCGCAGAACCCCCCCACCCCGTCGGGATGAGCAACCAACAGAACCGAAAGCGTCGCATCTCCATCGAGATTCCCGTAGGCCGCCGCGGTAAAGCAGGGCCCCACACATGTACATGTCGCGGCCTGCGGAGCCGTATTCGTAACCGTGTCGTAGTCGAAGAACACATCGCCTTCGGGCGCCCAACCGACCAATGAAAATGCGGCGTCCACCGACGCAGAGGGACGCTTGATCGTCGTCGGCGCAATGGCGAGCGCTCCGGACGGCTCCGAATTCACCGAAACGAATGTGTTGAACTCTGCAAAATAGCTTTTCTGGGCTTTCGCCAGCGAGCTCAAATTCGCGAAGGCTTGGCACGCTTCGACGTAAGCTGGTAGTTCAGAAAGGACGGAATCGCGACCGACGACAGAATGCCGATGATCGCAACCACGATCATCAGCTCCACCAGCGTGAAGCCGCGCAATCTATCTTTGTGCATGCGTGCCATTTGATTCTCCCTGTGGTTGAGCTGCATCAACGCAGATCTTCCCACTGCAATCCGGCCCGGTCTGTGTAAGAGCAACCCCCGTGCCAGAATGCGCTTGCCACTCCCTTCATCGGCAAGAGTCTTCGTACCCTTGAGTCGATGCGCCGATATCGGCTGGTGCGAAATCCGCAGAACTCGGGCGGTCGTGGCGTGATCCACGCCACTCAGTGACGATTTCGAGCCCAGACCGACGAATCACGGCACCGGACGGCGAGAGTTCCTGTAGAAGCGCAGGATTCCGTCTTTGATTCGGCAGAATCACCCCTCGGGTTGACAGCTTCCGATGCGCATAGCTAGGCTGGCGCGCTTCCGGAATGCGCTCCCATCGTCTAGTGGCCTAGGACACGGCCCTCTCAAGGCTGAAACACGGGTTCGAGTCCCGTTG
>JAQBEG010000342.1:0-3014 GCA_032123985.1 Deltaproteobacteria bacterium | reverse complement strand
TCCAGATGTGCAAAAAAAAGGCCCCGAGAGGATTTCCTCTCGGGGCCTTTCGAAGCTTTTGTTGCCGGATCTCAGCTCTCGGCACACCACGCTTCGGCCCCGGAGGCAAACCAGCCCCAGCCAAAGAAATCGAAATAGGTGTGAGCGAAGAACGAAATCGACATAAGGCTGCTGGGTACCTCATCCCGATGGATGCATCAAGCCGGCCGGCCTGCGGGTGCCTGTGTTCCGCCAGCAGGGCCGTCGGCCGCCGCTAGACGACGAAATCCTTCATCCAGCGTTCCAGCGTGACGTGAAAGCCCGACGCGTTCTTGTGTCCACCACCGCCGTATTCGAGCGCAACCTTCGATATGTCGAGATCGCCAATCGAGTAGAGCGTGCCATAGACCTCGGTTCCCTCAACGCGATAGACGAGCCCCCAAGCTTCTCCATAGAGTGCGCGCTGGGCGAGCTGGTGGCCGATCTGGCTGCGGTTGGTGGAAGCGTTGACGGCCTCGATGCGTCTGGTTCCGAGGGCCACGGGTCTGGCATGTTCGAGGCGCCGCTCGACCTCCATCCGATTTGCGCGGAGAATCGGCTTACCCTGCTCGACGAGGGCTGCGATCGGTTCGCTCGAGAGCGAATCCCAGACTTCGAACTCGCGCGGGTAGGAGGCGATGGCTGCGTTGACGGCGTCCGAGTCGGGTAGCGACCAGTTCCAGAGGTCCTGGTCTTCCACGTATCGGAGCAGCCGAGGAATTTCCTCGTCCGGCCGGAAATACTGCCAGGCGAGCACCGCGCCCGAATGCCCGAGATCGAAATGCAGCACGTGGCCTTCCGCTTCGAGTTCGTTCGCGAGCGTAGTGTCAGTGGCGAGTCGATCGCGAGCCGTGACATGGTGGTCGAGAACTACGACTTGCCCGGCGACTCGGGAGAGTTCCTGGAGTTCGTCCTTGCCCGGCGCGATATCGACGAAAGCGACTAGCGCATGCTCGCATTCGTCCATGCTCACACGGTCATCGTGGCCGCGCGCGACGAATCGGGCGCTATCACCCCACGCTCCACGAACGGACCAGACGGCTCCGAAGCCATCCGGGCATCCCGCATGGTAGAAACAAATTTTCTTCATGATTCTTCTGATTATGGCTCGGCAGGACTCTCGGGGGACAACTTCTAGAGTGTAGCGGGAAGCCGCGCCCGCGAAATCTCTTCGCGAAGACTCGATTCTGTGACTCGCGTTGGCGCTTGGGGTAGATTCCGCCTCCCGCGGAGACGTCGATGTTCCAACCCTCCTTGAGAATTGCCGTTGCAGCGCTCGACCGACCGGCCAGGCCAGCGGATTGGCTGCGCGTCATCGAGGGCCTGCACTCGGAGCCGGGATTCTGGTGGCTCGATAGTGCGTTGCCCGACGCGAGGCTGGGGCGCCACTCCTTCGCAGGGGCGAATCCATATTTGAGGCTGCATGCGCGCGGCGGAGAAGTCGAGATCGACGTCCGCCGTGAGGTTCGGCCGGGACTCGGCAGAGGCTTCCATCGGATCGAGGACGATCCGCTCGATTGCGCTCGATCGCTGCTGCCCAGGGCCGATTCGCTGATCTACTCGACGCGCACCACGCCTCGATCTGGCAGTTCACGCTGGCACGAAACAGCCGGGCTTTCGGCCGGGCTCGAACTCCCGTTTCTGGGTGGTGCGGTCGGATTCTTCGGCTACGAGCTCGCCGCTGTCATCGAACCCCAGCTTCGGTTCGAGAACGCGGATGCCCTCGCGATGCCAGACCTCTCACTTGCCTTCGTCGATCAGGTCCTCGCCTACGACCATGAGTCCGAGCGGCTATGGATCGTCGGACTGGGTTTTGGCGATGGCCGATCATCGAGCGAACTGGGGCCGCGCGAATCGGCCGTCGCGCGTTCCCGAAACGTCGTCGACGCCTTGTCCGTGCAGATCGAACGGATTCTGTCGGAAGGGCGCCAAAAACGTTCACCGGATGAACATCCGAGAGATCATGATTTGACTCTTCCGCTCGTCTCGACCGCGGATGCGAGTAGTTATGCCAAGGCCGTCGACGCCATTTTGCAGGAGATCGGCGCCGGCAACGTCTACCAGGCGAATTTCAGCCAGCGTCTCTCCGTGGACGCAGCGGTCGATCCGTGGTCGATCTATCGCGCTTTGCGAAAACACAACCCAGCGCCCTTCTGCGGCTATCTGAGTCTCCCCGATGCGGCTGTCCTTTCGAGTTCGCCCGAGCGTTTCCTGCGAATGGATGCGTCGCGACAGATCGAGAGCCGGCCGATCAAGGGGACACGGCCGCGGGGTGACGACGAAGGCGATGATGAACGGCTCGAGGCCGAGCTGGCATCGAGCGAGAAGGATCGCGCCGAGAATCTGATGATCGTCGACCTCGTTCGCAACGATCTGGGTCGTGTCTGTGTGCCGGGCTCGATCGACGTGCCCGAACTGATGAAGATCGAAGCGTACGCTGCGGTGTTCCAGATGGTCTCGACCGTCAGGGGAACGCTCGCGACCGGGCGGGATGCGTTCGATCTGGTGCGTGCGACGTTTCCACCCGGCTCGATGACCGGCGCGCCCAAGCTCGCATCGATAGCGCTCCTCGAGACCCTCGAAACCGTGCGTCGCGGCGTCTACGCCGGGGCGCTGGGCTATCTCGACTTGCGCGGGGGGCTCGACCTGTCGGTCGTAATCCGCACGATCGTCTGGAAAGACGGCAAGGCGCATCTGCATGTCGGAGGCGGGGTGGTCGCTGATTCTTCGCCGGAAGGGGGAATATCTCGAGTCGTTCGACAAGGCCAAGGCGCCGTTGGCCGCTCTCGATGAAGCGCTCGCAAGGGGAAATCGGTGAGCGAGCGCAGCATCTATGTCGATATCGACGATGTGCTCTCGGAGACGATCGAGCGACTCGTCGATCTACTCGAACTAGTCCACGAGCGTCGAGTCGATCTGGATGCGGTCGAGCATTTCGATCTCGAGAAATCGTTCGGACTCGACGCGGCCCAGCTAGACGCGTTCATGGAGCGGGC
>JAQBEG010000341.1:0-4054 GCA_032123985.1 Deltaproteobacteria bacterium | reverse complement strand
CAGTCTGGTTCCGCATGCCTCAGAAATTCAGAATCATCTCGGGCTGGCGTATTGGGCAGACGGTCGCCCCCAGGAGGCGAGAAGCGCATTCGAAACGGCCGTGAAACTGGACTGCGAGAATGTCGCCGCCCAGAACAATCTCGAGCGCTTGCAGCAATCGGACGGCATCGCGGCCAAGACATTCGTCGAGAGGAGCGATCAAGGTGGATGAAAATGGCGAGTGACGATCGGAAGTTGAGCTATAGCGAACGCGATCGGATGCGGCGTGAAGGCAGTGGATCGGGAGCTCGTCCGCGAAGCGATCGTGCCAAGATCGATGAGGAAAAGCGCTCGCGCGAGGCTCTCGTCGTTGCAGGCGCTTTGTTCACAGACGAATCGGGCGGACAGGAGGGCAAGGCGCTGGCCGACGCCGTACGTGCGGCGCACGGAACAACGGATCTCGCCGCTGCTTGCCGAGCTTATCTCGAGGCGATCGGTCCGCCGGCGACGGACGCACTGACGTCGATCTTCCTCGATGCCGGCGAAAAGGAACTCAGTTTGTCAGCCCTAGACGAATTGCTGCGCAGGAAGGGAGCTGGAGATCTCGAACTCGATGGCGGCCTCAGGCGACAGATTCGAATCCTGTCCGAGGATTTTGATGATGATCTCGCCTCCAGGGCTGAGGAACTCCTCGAGTAGGCGTTTCGCCGGAGTCGAGCAGGAATGTGGCACCGGGGAGTGATATCGTTCAGTCATGTCGCACGAAGTCGAGATGAAAGCCCTTGCTGCGTATCTCGAGCAGAACCATCTCAAGCACACGAAACAACGTGAGCTGATTCTCGCGACGTTCCTCGAGGCGAAGCGTCACGTCACGAGCGAAGACCTCTACCAAAGCGTACGCGAGCAACATTCGAACATCGGCTACACAACGGTTTATCGAACGATGAAATTGCTCGTCGAAGCCGGCCTCGCAACCGAACGTCGATTCGACGACGGGATCACGCGTTACGAGATCGAGCAAGAACACCATGACCATCTTGTCTGCATCAAGTGCGGGAAGATTCAGGAGTTCGAGTGCGAGATGATCGAGGAAACCCAAAACGAAATTGCCGCACGTCACGAATTCCAGGTGCTACGTCATCGCCACGAACTCTACGGCCACTGTCGAGATTGTCGAGAAGATTGAGGAATCTCCTGGTCACGCTTCTCTGGAATTGAAATTCGTGTAGACAGGCAGATCCTGCAGGTCGATGTCCGCGAGGGGTCGGCCCATTCGATCTTTTTCGGATAGCAGTGGGTTTTCGATCGGCCAATCGATTCCGATCGCAGGATCGTCCCAGGCGATCGTCAGTTCACTGGTCGGGTCGTAGACATCGGTGCATTTGTACTGGAGCTGCGCCGTCTCGCTGATGACGCAAAAACCGTGCGCAAAGCCCGCTGGGATCCAGAGCTGGTTGAAATTGTCCGCCGAGAGGAGCATGGCCACATGTCGACCGAAGGTCGGTGAACCGCGTCGGATGTCGACGGCCACGTCGAAAATCTCGCCCTCGGAAACACGCACGAGCTTGCCCTGTGGCTTGGCGACCTGGGCGTGAAGACCGCGCAGCGTGCCGCGCTGTGATCGGCTGTGATTGTCCTGCACGAATCGGACATCGAGGCCCGCGTCAGCGAATTTTTCGGCGTGCCAAGCTTCGATGAAATAGCCGCGCGCGTCGCGATGCACGTCGGGTTCGACGAGTAGAACTTCGGGTAAATCGGTCGGTGTGATCTTCAACCACGGATCTCCTCACCCGGAGCATGCCATGGCTCTGATCGTTTGGGCGAATTCGCCGGAACAAAATTTAAGGGGGAGTGCTCAGCCGCAGAGTTTCGCGAGCGGTGTATCGCGGAAGGTGCCGGAAAGCCGTACACGTCCAGAGTTCAGCATGTAGGTCACGGTCGCGAGGATTTCCGCCTCGGATTCGCTGACTTCGCTGACAGCCTTGACCAACTCGAGAAGCGTCACCGGGTACGGCTCGCTCCTCTGGTTTGTCTGGATCTCGTGAATCACCGGAATATGTTCGACCGAAATAGCGCTACCAGCATGGTTCATTCTCGAAATCCTCCCCGAACGTTGAAGCTCAGTCGCCTTGGCTGACTATTTCATCGGCAGGGCGAGGTCCAAGGTGAACGGCAACTCAGCGCGCTACGCCAGGGATCCTCATTTAGGCAGTAGTGCATTCGGCGTGCCGAGTTCGACGCTTGTGCAGTTCGTCGGCAACAGGGGGTGGTTTTCTATGCGAGCGTACTTTGGCCGTCTGCCAGCCTGCGGCGCACGAATGAGCGATGAGCACTCAGAGGCAGAGTGACAAAATTCGGACACGTCGTGTTCGAGATGCGCCACTCGATCGCCCACCGCGGGACTGTGGTTCGGTCTGTCGTCGCTCACCAGGTCAGTCGCATCTGCAGCGCCTCAGCGACCGTGTTGGCATTTGTTTCTTCCTGGTCCGCCAGATCCGCGATCGTGCGTGCCACACGCAAGAGGCGCCGGGCTGCGCGGGCGGACAGATGCAGGCCCTCGACCGCTCGACCGAGCAGATCGAGGGCCTCGCAGTTGGCCCGCACCAGGTCGTCGAGCTTCGCGTCCGGGATCGCGGCGTTGGTGACCACCCCACGCTCGCGCTGATGGGTTCGTGCTCGCGCGACCCGTTCTCGAATGGCGTCACTCGTCGGTCCCTGGCTCGGCGCGCGTAGAACCGCCCATGGAACCTCACCGACGGTCACGCCAAGGTCCACGCGGTCGAGGAGGGGCCCTGAGAGCCGCCTTCGATAGCGCGCGAGCGTCGCATCGTCGCAGCGGCAATCGCGCCCTGGTGTGCCGTAGAAGCCGCAGGGGCAAGGATTCGCGGCCGCGATCAGCTGGAAATGGGCCGGAAGCTCACAGCCATAGTTTGCGCGGGCGATCCGCACGACGCCCTGTTCGATCACCTCGCGAAGCGACTCCAGGCAGCGTCGATCAAATTCGGGAAGTTCGTCCAGGAAAAGGACGCCGTGATGTGCCAGCGAGACCTCTCCGGGTCGCACGGGGTTGCCGCCGCCGAGCAGCCCTGCCGCGCTCGCACTGTGATGGGGTGCGCGAAATGGCGGAGAATTCGAGATCGGCTGATCTGGCGAAATGGCGCCTGATGCATCGAGCACTCGGAATGCTTCGAGACGCTCGTTTTCGCAAAGTGGTGGTAGAAGACCCGGTAGACGTCGGGCGAGCAGCGTTTTCCCGGTTCCGGGTGGTCCAATCATCAGGAGCCCGTGTCCGCCGGCCGCTGCGATCTCGAGTGCACGTTTCGCGAGGGGTTGGCCACGGATGTCGGAAATGCATTCCGCCGTTTTGTCTGGCACGAGATCCTCGAAGGATTCTTCTTCCGCTGGCGACAACCGATGCTCGCCGCGTAGATGTCCCACCACAGACGCAAGATCGTCTGCGCCAAAGATGCGAATGCCCGGCGCATACCGCGCCCGCCGCGCGCTACTCATCGGAACGATGGCTTCACTGGCACCCGCATCACGCATCGCGAGGACCGCTGCCAAGGTTCCGCGCGTTGCCCGCAGTCGACCATCCAGCGCGAGCTCGCCGAGCAGGCCACGCCGAGCAAGACATTCGCGGTCAAGGACGCCGGTCGCGCCGAGGATGCCGATCGCAATGGGCAGGTCGAGGCCGGCACCGCTCTTGCGGAGTTCGGCGGGCGCGAGATTGACGGTCACGCGGCGGTCGGGGAAAGCAAGGCCGGCCGCTGAAATGGCACCGCGTATTCGAGAAACGCTCTCGCGTACGGCTGCTTCGGGCAGGCCGACCACGTCGACTCGCGGCAATTGGGATGAGAGTCGAACTTCGACCTCGACCGGTACGCCTGCCACGCCGACCACAGCAGCGCTCCGAACACAAGTCATCCAGGCTCTCGCTGGGACCGAGTACGCTGTCGTCGTTGATTTCGAGTTTTCGAAGCCGAAACCCGTTCAGGCTGGAAATCAAGGGAGGCAGAACCCTCAGGGTAGGGTTCTGCCTCCGGCTTTCGAAAAGCCCCGCGAGGAGCGGGCCTAT
>JAQBEG010000340.1:0-3110 GCA_032123985.1 Deltaproteobacteria bacterium | reverse complement strand
ATCGCCGAACGAGCGGGCATGGGTGCCAGCTCGATCTATCGCCATGTTCAGAGCAAGGAAGAGTTGCTGATCGAAGAGCTCGCCGATATGCAGGAAGAGTCCTGGGCACAATTCCGGGTGGCGGACGATCGGAATCGTCCGACGGCAGATCGCCTCCGCAACTTCTTTGATGTACAGCACGACCTGCTCGTTGCGAATCGAGATCTGACGACGATCGCATTGCGATCGACGACCAAGACGGAAGCGCGAGTTGCGAAGCGCGTGCTGCAGCTCTACGACCGCACGATCGGACTGTTGATGGAGGTCCTTCAGCGTGGTCGAATGAAGCAGGACCTCGCTAAAGATGTCGATGTCCTCGAGGCGGCGCGTGTCCTCTTCCACGTTACGAACGGCGCGCGGATCCCGTGGGCCAATGGGATGGTGTCCGACGAGGCGTGCCGAGCTTCGATCCACCAGGCTGTAGATCTGCTCTTTCGCGGTGTTTCAGCGGATACCCGCTAGATCCGCGTCGGTTTCGAGCTTCTGTCCGAGATCTTTGAGCCACTGTTCGTACTCGGGACCGGTCCAGGCGCGATGGTCGCCGATTCTGTAGGCCTGAGCGTTTCGATGATAGCGCCAGGCGTTCTCGCGGTTTGCACGAGCGGAGTCGCGTTCTGCGATCTGTTTGGCCGGCACGCCGGCGATGATCGAGCCCGGCGGGAAGACGCTGTCCTCGCGAACCATCGCGCCGCCCGCGATGATCGAGCCGCGACCGATCACAGCACCGTCCATCACGACCGCGTTGATTCCTACGAGGCAATCATCCTCGATCTTGCCGCCGTGGATCGTTGCATGATGGGTGATCGAGCAGAAGTCGCCAATCTCGGTCGAGTGTCCATATCCGACATGAATCATCGCGAAGTCCTGCAGATTTGTATAGCGACCGACGAACACGTGATTGCATTCAGCACGGATCACGACATTTGGCCAGATGGACGATTCTGAACCGATTCGGACGTCCCCGAAAATCTGTGCCGTCGGAGCGACGAAGACGCTGGGGTCGATTTTCGGTGTATCGCTCATGGTCGTTCGGCCCTTTGGATTCCGGCATGGTCGATCTTTTCTACGGCGTAGCCTTCCGCGCGAAGGAGATCAAACAGACCATCATCGCCAACGAGATGCAACGCGCCAACGCCCACAAAGACGGTCTCGCTGGCGTACTCAGGGCTATCGAGAAACGATTGCAATGTCGGCACCCATCGGCGATTTCGTTCACTTCCAATGATGTCAAAGAATTCGTCGAGTTCGGGCAGCTCGTCGATGCCGTCTCGAGCAAGCTCCGCCAGTCGCGTCTCGTCGCCACGACGCCATGCCATGACAAGAGATTGAATGTCTTCTACGGCGGTGTCGAGTTTCGAGAGAGTATCTCGAAGAATCAGGTCCTGGTTCCGAAGAGACAAGTCGTCGAATATTCTGATCTGCTCCTCAAACGTTTCCAGGGCGATCAGCGGTCGCGTGCCAAGCGCCTCGAGGATGACGCTTTCGGCGGAAGCATCGGGCGAGAAGCCGCTGTGAGTCGTCGCCGATTCGATCAAGCTCATCGTAATGAACCAGGGTTTTAGGCGGCGCCGTGCGTTACGAGGCATTCCCATTCTGGCGAGCTCGGCATCTTTCTCATCGAGTATTTTCGCAGTCTCTGGGCTCACCACGTCGACGAGCGAGTACGGCGGCTCGATGATTACGAGATTTGCGACGAGCGTACTGACCGCATCCTCTGTCGCCTTTCGCAGGTCGACTTCGAGGACGAAGCGATCGGAGCGGTCGAGACCCTCCAAGATCGCAGGTGAAAACTTCCAACCTTCCGGGGGGCCGAGATGGATCGTGCCCATCAGCAAGAGCGTCGCGCCCGGACCGCCATCGATCCGATAGAACGGAGGCATCGCGGAATCGATGGCGACGGGTTGATCTGGCGCTGCGGTCATCGACGCCTGGTTTGTTCCGCAGCTGGTGATCAGCAAAGCGACTGACAACCAGGTCATGACTCCCTTTCCAACTTCGAGCCACCCATCTCGTAGCCAGAATCCGTGTCCCGCCATACTGGAAAGCGGAATCGGCAAATTGCAGTCGGGCATATCGGTCACGGTCCTCCGTGCTCCAGTCTATCGGCCGATTCCCCTCGATTGCTACAACGTGACAGACGATGGGCGGATAGTTCATGCAACCAACAAGCTCTCCACGAGACGGTTGATTTGGCTGCTGCAAGATTGTTGGTGATTCTGGACGTTGCGGTTTGCTAGGCGTCAGAATATTGACGCCCAAACCTGTCCATGCGGATGTTGGACTGCCCTTCGCGATTTCGTTCGATCGCGGTGCAGACCCCCCTTTTCGACGATAGTTGTCTGCTTTTCGCACAGAATTGTGATGAACTGGGTTAGTCCTACCGCAGGCTAATCGTCATAAGCTATGCAAACCTTGCTAGTCCCTCAACACACTCACATCCCTGGGAGGATCATCAATGGACTGGCAGCGAGGAGACTCGAAGGACAAGCACATCCAATTCATTCCTGCGGAAAGGGGGTGGCTTGCTCTCTTTGAGGAAACGTCAAATGAAGGAACGAGGATCCACGCGGGTCCCGTCATCGCATGGTGCCTGGGCGCACAGGATCTCGACGATGGTCATCACGTCATGTCGTTCGGGCAGGCGGTCATCGGCGCAAGCCCCTGGCTCGATAAGGCCGAGCTTGAGCAAACGACCCACTTTTTCGCACTCGTTCGCGAAGAACAGCTCGACGCGGATTTTGTCGATGAGCTGAAGGTCGCCTCCCGGCATTCCCGAGAAGACATCATGATCCAGGCGAAAGAAAACCAAGTCGTACGCAAGCAGGGCCATGCGAGCTGGCGCCGTCAGCGTCGCGGTGAAAAGAACGAGAAGGGTGTGCTTGCGCCCCTGCGGCTCTTTTCGATGAGTCAGTAGGCGGGTACGGCCTGCATTAGACGGAGCGATCAGTTCGCCCCGATCGCCGCTCGAGTACGCTGCGATCGGGGTGTCGATCGAAATAGCCGGCCAGCGCATCCTCTATTCTCGACACAGCCGGCTTCGCGGCCGCTACCATGAGCGCGTGCACAGACTG
>JAQBEG010000339.1:0-4733 GCA_032123985.1 Deltaproteobacteria bacterium | reverse complement strand
GCATTTCAAGCAAGAAGCCACGACGAGCCTTGAGGTCCGATGTCACGGGCCTGGATCGATCGTTCAGCCCATCAAGGGCAAGGAAGAAGACCGGTGATGCCGGCCGGGAACTCCGTCGCGAAGTATCTGGGCATTCTAAATAGTCATCCGGAGAGCTGTGGTCGTTAGTCGAAGAGACGGCGATGCAATCGCTGCATCATCCACGCGATCTCCTGCTCCCAACCTGGGTCTCGCAGCCGTAGACGCCGGCAAGAGCGGCGAAGGTAATTGAAGTTCTCATAGAGACGCAGCCTTTCTCTCATCTCGTCGCCCGGCGCATAACCCGCCATGAAGCAATCGGCCGCCGCCATTGCCAGATCCTCTTGTAAGTGGGTATTCAGATAGGTCACGAAATACGCTACGTCGAAGGCGGGATCCCCCTGAGCGCAGAGGTCCCAATCTACCACGCAAATTCGTCTGCCCCCATCGAAGAGTTGTCGGAGATGAAAATCCCGATGGATCGGCACCGAAGGAACGACCGGGCCGATTTGATCGTGATTCGCAATCTGCTCGAGCATGCATTCGACCACGGCTGCGAACTCACGAAACCTCGATGCGAGATGCCTGGGGGCTGGATCAATCAGTTCGGCCGCGTGGTCTCGAAGTCCCTTTGAAAGCCCGAAGTCCGCTCCAGATTCGTGAAGCTCTCGCAACGCTCGACCAATCCTTCCAAACGGCTCTGCACCCGGCTCGATTTCCATCACGTCGAGCGGACGACCCTGCGCCGGTTCGCTGAGCATCAACCGTCGAGCGGGGTCATAGACGATCGGGATCGGTACCGAAAGAAACTCGAAGTCGAATTGCAGTAGTTTTGAAAGCGCGAGATGATCTCGCTCTCCCTGATCGCCGTTATAGAACTTGCCGATCACGCGCCGGTCGAGCCGAGAGAATTCGAACACATTCGGACCTTCGGGGCTCTCGCCGAGAACTCGCCATTGCCAATCTCCAGCTCCGAACGCCTCACCGACCGTTGCGAGTCCGTCCGCGATTCTCTGCTTCAACTGATCGCGCAATCGAAGATCGCCCTTGCTGCTGACTGATTCCCAGTTCGAAAGGCATCCTTTTGATAGCAGGCCGCAACCGCATTCATCGCCGATGAGTCCTGAATTCGCTTGGCAATCATTTCAGCGATTTCGTCGACGGGCGCATCTTCGAAGCTCCACGCGAATCCCGCGTTGGCCAGTTCTGAGACGCGCTCGCGCTGGTCGTCGTATTTTCGCTCCCCCGGCAGAAAAAAGGCCGGCCGCTTGGCCAGGCGAATCTCATTGACTGTGTTGTAACCACCTGCGGAAATGACCGCGGTCGCCATCGAAAGTAGCGTGGGCATCTCCTCCTCGACCGCGATGACGGTCATCGTGTCATCAGGCGAATCGACGATATGTCGCCCATTTGGGCCCGACACAAAAACATGTCGAAAACCAAGAGGCCCAACAAGTCGCTGCACACCGCAGGCAACCTTCCAGAGCTTTTCGAAGTCGGCCGGGAACCCGCCGCCACCGGGTGTCGACACGAGCAACCGATCTTCCGCGTCGAGCCCGTATTTCTTGCGCAGCGCGTCGACCTCAGCAGGCTTTGCATGCCTTGCGATCGGCCCGACGAACACGGTCTTTTCGACGAGCCAATCGGGGAGATGTCCGTCGAACTCCTCGGCCGCATGAGGCGCAATGACGAGATCGATGTCTCGCAGTCTGGCATCCCCAACAAGCTCTTCGAGCTTCGAGAGTCGACGCTTTCGCATGACGAACACGTGCTTGATCTCCGGGGCCACGGGTCCAGGCGGTAGGATCGTGTCGTCGATCAACACATCGGGCTCGAGCCCGAGCTCCCGGAGCTCGAGCATGTCCATTTTCTCGGGATCCTTCGCGACCACCTGCCGAATTCGACCTTGATCCATCGGCAGCCCCGTCGCTGCCCTCACGTAGATCACCACTTCCACATCCGGGGAGAGTTCGAGAAGCTCGCCCGCGATGTTCATCGCCCGCATCCAGTGGCCAAGACCTCGCCGGTTGTGAATTCGAAACACGACGCGCAGCATCGGACGGGACCATTGCTCGCGCAGTCGAGCCGACGTATCGCGACAATCGAAATGCGTCTCGATTCGTCTCCGCGCGGTCCGCGCCATCCGTCCCGCCATCACCGGATCCGAAAGGATCGCGCGACAGGCCGTGGCGAGTCGCTCCGAATCTCCAGGTGGGACCACGATTCCGGTTCTCCCGTCGATTACCACCTCGGGAATTCCCGTGACATCGGTGCTGACACAAGGCGTTCCCAGCGCCATCGCCTCGAGTAGAACCGTGGGCAATCCGTCGCGATCGCCGCTCACAGCGATTTGGCATGGGGCGACCAGAACGGACGCACGACGCAGCCTTTCCTGCACCTCGGCCGGTGAGCGAGCGCCGAGAAGCTCGACCCGCCCCGCGAGTCCGTGATCCAGAATCCGACGTTCTAGTTCCGGACGCAGAGGACCCTCGCCGATGATCGAGCAAACGAATGGAATCTCCCAGTCGGCAAGCTGCAGACAAGCATCGATCAGCGTCAAGAATCCCTTTTTCTCGATCAGTCGACCCACCGCCAACAGCGATCCGGCGTCACGGCCCGTCGAGCAGTATTTGAACCGCTCCAGCGGAAGCCCGTTATAGATACGCTGGGCTCTCCGCCCATGGACCTCGCGCAAGTGCCGGACGTTGTAGTCGCTCACCGTTACGACCTTCGCGGCGCCTTCGAGCTTCGATCGAAGATCCGTTTGATTCACCCGCTCGTCGAAGATATCGACCGCATGTGCCGTAAACGAGTATGGGATCCCCGACTCCGCAGCCGCGGCCCGAGCGACCACCGTCGCAATGTTTCCAAAATGCGCGTGTAGATGGCCAATTCCCAGGCGCGCGACTTCTCTGGTCAGCTGCCTGGGCCAGGAGGCTTCCGGACCTGCGAGATATATGACGGGCGACCGAAGCGGAGGATCAACGCTGCCAATGTCAGATTCCCTTGGTGGCTTCAACGAGAAAATCACGACCTCGAAACCGGCCTGCTCGTGCGCCCGAATTTCGTTCACGATGAACGTCTGGGAAAGTCTCGGAAAGACCTTGAGGACGTAACCAATCTTCGGTATTTCAGCGCCCATCCAAAGGAACCCGATTCGCGGAACCGATCCAGACATCGTCCCCGCACCAAAGAGTGGGAAGGATCGATCCATTCTTGATCACGAGCCCATGGTCGAAGTGACGAAAGCGCGCCATCCGCCTTGCACTCATCTTCACTTCACCCGTCATCGACAACCAGATCAGGCCGGAAAGGAACTTTCGGTGCGAGAAAAACGCGATCAAGCGAGCCGAATCGGCACGAAGCGCATCCCTCACTCGTGTGATTCTGTCGATGAACTGAGCGAACGACTCGGCTCCGCGACCCGACTTGTGATGGGGGCGTCCAGCGTTCCAGTACTCGTCGACACGATCTCGGTGGCCTTCTGGCGTAGCGTCGCCATCAATTTGCGGCGCCAGATATGTGAATTCGTGGATGGGCCATTCTTCGACCGGCGTCGATGGAAATCGACAAACAGTCGGAGCGGCGGTCTCTTTCGAGCGCCTGAAGCTGGAAACGATCAGCTTGTCCGGCGGACTCATGAAACTCGCCGCGATGGCATCTGCCTGTCGGCGTCCAAGCTCGGTCATTCCGGTGTTCGAATCGCTTTCCGCGAAGAGTCCTTCGTTGGCTTCGCTCTGTCCGTGTCGGATCAACAGAATTTTTCGGTAAGCGGCTGTCATCGGCTGCCCTCTGGCCAGATCCATGCGGCCACCGCGAGTCCCGTTGCCTCCGCAAAGGAAAGCCCGGGAAGCGCTATCAGGGCCACCGCTTCGACCGGAATAGCGTCTCGTGTCTGCAGATAAGTCAGATGACTCTCGTCGCGAACGGACAGTTTGCCACCGCTCGAGCGTCGAATCCGCGCAATCGATTCCGCGTTCCCATCGACGATCTTGAATCCATAGTCGCGACGCTTGAGCTTGTATACGACAGCCTCGCTCGAGTCCCGGACTTCGAGGTCGCCGTCCGCCTCGATTCGAACTTCCGATCGAAGAGCTACGTCGTTCGCATCGACCAATTGATAGCCTCGATGTGCTCCGGTCGGCAATCGAGTCACCGCAGCCACCTCGCCTGCCGTTGGGTCGATGACGATCAGGCGATCGTCATCGAACTCGATTCGAAGAAGCGAGCGACGATCGCGACCGACCACATCGACGCCGGCTCGCGAGGGGCTGAACTCGAACGCCACCCGATCGATGCCGGACTCGAACCGGACCTCCGAAAGCGGAGATGTCGAGCCGGGCCCACCGAGGCAGCCTACCCAGGCCATGGCGCCGAGCACGAGGGCCGTTGCACCGGAGCGCAACGGCTTGCGCTCACGAGACATATCGCAGGTCCAATGTGGCAGTCCGGCGATGGGACAGCCGGGACAGTCCGAAGAGGAACAGCGCGGAGAGGATCAACGCCCTGCCCATTGGCGGCTCCGGAACCGAGATGACGTCAATGAACTCCGCTTCACGAGTCCCGCTGCCATCGATCACGTACACGCGATCAATCGTCTCAACACCCAACTCAATGCCCAGCGGGTCGAGATCGACGTAGACGATCGAGGTCTGGATCATGCCCGGCGGCACGTCGAGCGTGTCGACGTCGGCTCCCTGCAAACCACCGCTCAT
>JAQBEG010000338.1:0-4426 GCA_032123985.1 Deltaproteobacteria bacterium | reverse complement strand
GTGGTAAGAGCTATTCGGCAGGTGGTGGCAAGGGCGACGACGCGACGCCCAAAGCGAGTGGTCCGGTGGTGGTCACCAAGGCAGCGGCCGCGACACCGATTGCCGTCGAGTCACCCGCACCGCCAACAGAAACTGCGGCTGCTGTCGTCGAAGAGGGTGAGAAGAAGGAATGAGCATTTCTGCATCGGACGTGAAGGCGCTACGGGATTCGACCGGCGCGGGAATGATGGATTGCAAGCGGTCGCTCGTCGATGCCGACGGTGATGTCGAACGTGCGACGGAGCTCCTACGTGAACGGGGACTCTCGAAGGCCGGCAAACGCGCCGGTCGGGAAACGAGTGAGGGCACGGTTGCGTTCTCGGTCGAAGGCGGCCGCGGTGCAATGATCGAGCTGGGTTGTGAAACTGATTTCGTCGCGAAGACGCCCGACTTCCAGGCCCTCGCGAAGAGCGTGGCGGATTCGGTGGCTGCGGTTGGCAATGTGAGCGACCTGGAGATAGCGCTCAAAGCGCCGTTGGATGGCGCCACGGTGGATGACGCGATCAAGGCTGCCGTGGCCAAAGTCGGGGAAAATATCCAGCTCAAGCGAGTCGCGAGCGTGGACGTGTCGGGCGTGGCTGGCGGCTATGTTCATGGTGCTGGCACGCTCGGCGTGCTCATTGCGATCGAAACCGACAAGCCGGCTAGAGATGTCGAGGCCGTCGTCAAGGACGTGGCGATGCATGTCGCGGCACATGATCCGACGCCGATTGCGATCGACCGAAGCGACATGCCGCCTGAAGCGGTCGAGAAGGAGCGCTCGTTTCTCACGAATCAGGCGCTCGAGAGCGGCAAACCCGAGGCCGTGGTCGAAAAGATGGTCGACGGTCGAATCAATAAGTTCTACGCAGAGTACTGTCTCCTCGAACAGAAATTCGTCAAGGACCCCGATAAGAGCGTGCGCGATCTTCTGGCCGAGGCTGGCCGGGTTGTCCGCTTCGTGCGATTTAAGTTGGGAGAGGCTGCCTCATAGTGAGAACCGGGTACAGGAGGCTTCTGCTCAAGCTCTCCGGTGAGGGACTCGCCGGGGAAGACGGCTTTGGCATCCATCCGCGTGTGATCGGCGGCATCGCGGACCAGATTCGCGAGGTCTATGACGGCGGCACCCAGATCAGTCTGGTCATCGGGGGCGGCAATATCATTCGCGGGATGACCGCCGCAGCTCAGGGTATGGATCGCGCGCAGGCCGACTATATGGGCATGCTGGCGAGCGTCATCAATGCGATGGCGCTCCAGGATGCACTCGAAAAGGTCGGTGTCCCAACGCGCGTTCAAACTGCGATCGAAATTGCACAGGTTGCGGAGACCTACATTCGACGACGCGCGATCAGACATCTCGAAAAGGGCCGGATCGTGATCTTCGCCGGCGGCACTGGCAATCCCTTTTTTACGACAGACACGGCCGCAGCGCTTCGCGCAGCCGAAATCGGCGCCGATGTCGTGATGAAGGCGACCCAGGTCGATGGCGTCTACAGCGCAGACCCGGCCAAGGATGCGAACGCCGTTCGATATACCGACCTGACATTCACAGAAGCGCTCCAGCGGGACCTGCGTTTCATGGACCAGGCCGCGATATCCTTGTGTCGCGAGAATGATATACCGATTGTGGTCTTCGACATGGGCGTCAAGGGAAATATCCTGAAGGCTGTGCGCGGGGAAAAAGTCGGGACACTCGTACGCGACGTGCACGAGTAACAAGCTAGGGAGACTCGAAATGGCGGATGAGGAGAATGTTCGGGCGGCCATCGACAAGGGTCGGGACTCGATGGAAAAGACACTCGAGCGATTCGGCAAGGAATTGACGAGGATCCGAACGGGGCGTGCGAGCACGAGCATTCTCGACGGGATCACCGTCGACTACTTCAACACACCGACGCCACTCAACCAGCTCGCGACACTGTCCGTACCCGATCCGCGCATGATCGTGGTCTCACCGTTCGACAAGTCGGCTATTTCCGCGATCGAGAAAACGATCCACGCGTCGGATCTCGGACTTTCGCCGAACAACGACGGCAAGGTCATTCGACTTCAGATCCCCCCACTGACCGAAGAGCGACGAAAGACGCTCGTGAAGCAGGTTCGAAAGGTCGCCGAGGAGCACCGCGTTCGATTGCGCGACGGTCGCCGCGATGTGCTCTCCTTGCTGAAGGATTTGGAGGATGACGGTCTTTCGAAAGACGATCGCCATCGAGCGGAGAAGAAGGTCCAGGATCTGACCGATGAGTTCGTGAAGAAGATCGACGAGCAGACAGCACAGAAGGAAAAGGATGTACTCGAGGTTTAGCCCCTCGAGGTCGAAGCGATGGCGCAGCCTGAAATTCAACTCGATCGCGTTCCGCACCACGTCGCCATCATCATGGATGGCAACGGACGGTGGGCCTTGTCACGCGGGCTCGAACGAAACGCGGGCCACCGCGAAGGGATCGAATCCGTCCGCGAAGTGATTCGCGCCTGTCGCGATTACGGCGTCGAAATTCTGACTCTCTACGCATTCTCGATCGAGAACTGGAATCGACCGCGCGGCGAAGTGTCCGAGCTGATGAGGCTGCTCGAGGAATATCTCGACACCGAAATCGAAGAGGTCATGGAACACGGTGCGCGTGTTCGCACGATAGGGCGCATCGATCGCTTGCCCCCGAGTACGCGTCGAGCCGTTCAGGGTGCGATCGAGCGCACTAAAGAGAACACAGGAATGCAGCTCGTGTTCGCACTCTCTTACGGCGGGCGAGCGGAAATCGTCGACGCCGCGCGCAAGCTCGCGCGAGACGCCGAACTTGGAAAGATCGATCCCGAGGGCCTCGACGAGAAAAGTTTCGCGTCGTACCTCTACGCGCCGGATCTGCCGGATCCCGATCTTCTGATCCGGACCGGCGCGGAGCAGCGAATATCGAACTTCCTGCTCTGGCAGATCGCTTACGCTGAACTCCATTTGAGTGACCGGATGTGGCCGGAGTTTCGACGCGCCGAATTCGAAGAGGCGATTCTGGACTATCAGCGCCGTGAACGTCGCTTCGGATTGACGAGTGAACAAGTCCGACTCGACGACGATTCCAGGGAAGCGACGTACGCCTCCGGAACTTCGAAGACCACAGAAACCCCTGACGACACGGCGGGTCGATGAAGCGGCTCGCGATTCTCGGCAGTACCGGGAGCATTGGTGAACAGACGCTCGAAGTGGTTGCGGCTCATCCCGGGCGGTTTCAGGTCGTGTCTCTTGCCGCCGGTCGCCGCGTAGATCGATTGATCGAGCAGGCCCGAATCTTCAAGCCACGCAGTGTGTCGGTTTTTGATCCTTCGCAGGTGCCCGCGATTCAGGCTGTACTTGGCTCGGGGGTCGAGGTCGGCTCCGGCGATGCAGGATTGCTTGCCGTCGCGACAGAGCCCTCGGACCTCGTCGTTGCGGGCCTGGTGGGCGCCGTCGGTCTCCATCCCGTGTTGGCCGCGATCCGCGCGGGACGCTCGATCGGCCTGGCGAACAAAGAAGTCATGGTGATGGCGGGCGCGATGGTGCGACGTGAGGCCGAAGCCAAAGGCGTCGAGATCATTCCGATCGATTCCGAGCACAGCGCGATATTTCAATGTCTCGCTGGAAGTCGCATGGGCGATGTAGCTCGATTGATTCTGACTTGCTCGGGCGGGCCATTCAGGACCTCGACCGCCGCTCAGATCGAGCATGCCACCGTAGAGCAGGCGCTTGCACATCCAAACTGGTCGATGGGGGACAAGATCTCGATCGATTCGGCGACGCTGATGAACAAGGGCCTAGAAGTGATCGAGGCGCGATGGCTATTCGACGTTCCTGCCGACCGCGTCGATGTTGTAGTGCATCCCCAGTCGATCGTTCATTCGCTAGTCGAGTTTTGCGACCGATCGGTGCTTGCTCAAATGGGTCTTCCCGATATGCGTGTTCCAATCGCGGTGGCGCTGGCCCACCCGGAGAGGATCGAACTCGACCTTCCGCGACTCGAGCTCGCCGACCTTTCGCGACTCGATTTCGAGCGCCCGAACCGAGAGAAGTTTCCGTGTCTCGATCTCGCCTACAGTGCAGTCTCCGGAAGCGAAGCCGCCCCGGCCGTTTTGAACGCGACGAATGAAATTGCCGTGGCTGCCTTTCTCGAGCGTCGGATCGGATTTTCCGAGATTGCTGCGATGAATGCGGCGATCCTCGACCTGCATTTGAAAGATCATCGCGGCGAGCGGGTGGACGATCTAGATGCGGTGTTGGCGGCTGATTCCTGGGCGCGGGGCGCGGCGACCGAATGGTTGGCGAAGCAACCGGATGAGTTGATCGCCGCCGCCCGAGGTTCGCTCTGATGGCGTTCCTCGAGACAATCAACACTCTCGTCGCAGTCATCCCGATGCTGGGTATCTTGATCGTGGCGCACGA
>JAQBEG010000337.1:0-3951 GCA_032123985.1 Deltaproteobacteria bacterium | reverse complement strand
GACCTCGAAGAAGCGCCTCATCAAACTCCTCATGGTCCTGGGCGTTCCTCTTCGATCATCAATACTGGAGCGGCTGACCGTTACCTGCGATCTGGAAGCCCAGGGCCTTTGCTGCCTCGGTTGTGCTCGCGTCGCGAAAGTTGTGTACGACATCGGGCAATTCTGGGAGGGCGACCAACCATAGATCACCGCACCTCGCACGATTTGCTTTAACTGCCCTTAAAGACCCCGATTTCCACTCATAAGACGAAAACCAGAGCAGTTTCACCGTCACCGTCACATTCCCAAGCTGAGGGGGAGGGCGCAGCGCGCCCGAGTAGTTCGAACCCAGTCTCGCGCTTCATCTTTTGAGCTACTTACGAGTTTCGGTCGGCTCCGCTCCTTCGGACCACAACGGGTCGGTTATCGACCACCAACTCGGCGTTCACGTGATTGCCGTCTCCGGACAGCGCGACGATTTCGCCGTCCGGGCGGGTCATCGACCAGCCCTTGGTTGAGACGATATTCGAGATCTGCACTGTCGTTTTACTGCCCTCGACGGCGGCGTTCTGTGGGTGGGCTGCTAAGTGGAGTGCGCGGCCATCCCATCTCGCTGTACTCAGTGCCACCCGGGGAAAATCGACGCCGGTCACGGTGGGTTCGTCGAATTTGTGAAGATTGGGCTCGTTGAACAAACGTGCCCATGCGCCTTCGGTACACACCCAGCCCGCCATCGCCCGAGCGTTCAATTGGCCACGCGGATAGGGTTCATCCAAATTGAATCCGAGGGTGAATTCTCCGGCATCGCGATTCCATGTCGGCTCGACGTGCTCTTCGGCGGCATCCCAGATGCGTTGCTTCGTCGCCGGATCGGCAAACTCGCCGGCAATTTGCAGGAGCATGGTCGCCGATCCGGGCTCGCCCAGGCCTGTGATCGGGCCATCGCCTAACACTCCGCTGATCGTCGCCGACATGTTCCATCCAGCCAGAGCAACCTCCCGTCTTTGCGGCGCGAAATACCAGGCGGGAACGATCAGGCCGAGTGGCCCGCGGCCCACGTGTTCGTCCACAGTCGGATCGTAATAGAGGTCGAAGCCGACGGGATGATCTGCGTCCCAGGCGATGTAATTTTCGGCTGCGAATTCCCACCACTGGTCGAATGCGCTGTGGTGCTGCGCGCCGAAAATCTGGTCGTAGAGCCTCAGACCGAGGCCCGCGCCACTCAGTCAATAGGGCCAGATTTTTGTGTTCTCACAATGACAGCCCATCTGGTGGTCGTGCCATTGAGCAGCGAGGTGGGAGGCCACGCTCGAATGACTCCACGTGAATGTGTTGTCACCGTCGCGAATCATCTCAAAGGGCTGATCCCATTTCGCGTCGCCCGAGACATAACGATGCAAACTCATGAGCAGCGTGAAGAAGCCTTTGTAGAAAAGCATTCCGTCGGCAGCGATCGGATCCGGCTGAAGTCCGTAGGGGTGGATGCCATTGGCCGTCCAGCCCGGTACATTATAATTTCCCCAGAGCTTAGGCGGGATAATGAAGCGGTATCGATCTGGATAGTCGGCGCGGTCGGGATCATGACCAAACTGTGTCATCCAGTCCGATGCAGACCACCAGCTCGTGTGTCGAGAAACCAACTCGTCAAGAATCGTGCTGTAGACCTCTCGCCATGCGGGCGTCCGATCACTCATCAGGGCGATCGCATAACTCGAGTCGATGAGATCAAAGCGATGCCACGATGTCATGGGCTCGCCGGTCAGTTCATCCCAATGGGGATGTGGCCGGCCCTCTCGGTCCCAATTGTCAGGCGTCGTTGCCTTCCTGTGCAGGTAGCGAAGCCAACCGAGCGATCGGTCATCGAGCACGTCCATCTACATCCTCCCAAGCGTTCTCTTCGGGATTGTCGTGAGACAAGCACACGCCGTCAATCCCGATCGCGTTCCAACGGGGCATCTAGCGCCGCTCTGTGCATTTGTTGACACCTCGGGCCCTAACTATCCACTTCCGGTGAGGGGACTTGGCGAAGGGAGCCAATGATTTCGGTACGAATCGCGATTTGCATCGTCGTGCTCGCAGCGCCTCTGGCAAATGCCGCAACCATCGTGACGAATGCGAACATCCTCTTGTCGGATGGCGGAACTTTTGCCGACTACGCGATGACCGTCTTCCAGGACGCAGCGGGAACCGATCCGACGTCCGTATTCTTCGACTACGACGGTGCGAACGTGGAAGTCGTCTTATCGAACGCCGACGAGGGGTCGGATTGGTATCGGGTCGATGCCGGTGACGAATTCAGCCGCCAAAATATCGTCGATGGGCTCTTCACCACCATCTTCGCGGCCAGCTCGCCGAATGGACTCATATCGGTCGGTTCGGGGAACTTCTTTCTCGGCGTCAACACGGGCGAGGGCTTCGGCGCGTCGGGGCCCAATCGCGACGCCTTCGGGTGGATCGAGCTGACGAACTCCGCCGGAGAACTCGCGAATGTCGGCAACGCGATGGCCTAGGAGTCCGGCATCGTGGTGGGAAGCGCGACCGCTATCCCCGAGCCCTCCACCGCCGTCCTTCTGAGCCTCGGCCTCGCTGGACTCGCACTGCGATGGGACTAGCTGGCATCGTCCGGGTCGCGGAAGTGATGCTGTCAGGCAGATTCGCGCCGTTCAATGATTGCCTGATCCCCATCTGATCGTGCCGCAGGAGGGCCGCTTAGACGGTCGGCCGAGTTTTGGCACACTACGGGGCTCACAGACCTTCACGAATCGGCGACCGAGCTGCACTCCTGTTGAGCTGAGCTCTAGAACCGCGTGTTGATCTCGAGGCCGCCGTACGCCCCGCTTCCAAAGCTGGAGTCGTGCTGGAATCCAACCCGGGCCAGCACGGAGACTCTTCCGATGGGAACTTCGACCAGAGGCCCGGTCTGAACCGCTCTGAAATCACGATTGCCCATCCCCGCGACCTCCAGGCCTGCGAAGATTTCGCAGCAGCCTCGCGCGCGCGAGTAGATCTGCAATTTTCCCCTCGCCCTTCCGAAGAAGAAATCGTCCTGGCTCCCGTAGGAGATGATCCCGTGGAGACTGTGGGTCTCACGCCAGTACATGGTTTCTGCCTGGACGAACACACCAACGTCAAACTCGCGTCCAGAGTCGTCCGGAAATCCCTCCTCCTTCTTCCACCTGAGCTTTGGGCCGACGAGTCCGGAGACGCTCCAGCCGCCGCCGAGCGCCTTCGTCACGCCCAGTGCGGGGATCAGGAACTGGACCTCGGCATCGATGTCCTGGTTGCCCGACTCGAACTCGTAGCTTTGCCCGGCGCCGAATAGCTGCGCGTATCCCTTGAGACCGAAGGCCTCCCACGGGAGGTCTTCCCTCAAACCCAGGTAGGCGAAGTACTTCGCTTCATCGTCCATCTGGAAACCAGTGAAGAGGTCGCCCGCTCGGGCACTCGCGCAGGGGAGCATGATGATCAGCGCGAGTGCGGCGCGTGCCAGGACTGCCATATCGGCCCTCCTTTCAAGATGGCTTCGACCCGGAGACGAACGAGGGTGTTACAGCCGCGCGCGACGCATTCGATGGGCTTCACCGCCAGCTCGACTTCCTCGATCGAGAGGACGCATGCCCGCGAAGACAGCTCGTGGCGACCGGGAAGAAGGACTGACATGCCGGCGAACGAGACGTCCAGGGTTGTGCCCGGCAGGACCGTTCCGTCGCACTGGAGCCCACACGCTTTGGCGAGCGACAGCCGAGGCGTTCTGCGACGGCTCGGCCGCAGCCGTTCGCGAAGTTGCGTCAGGACGGAGAGGAGGGACCACAGGCTACCGAACGCACCGGCTCCCACGGTCGCCTCGTCCGGCTTCGTCTCATCCGATGAGAACATGCTGGCGATCAATGCGCGGGTCGTGCTGTGCCCGAGATCTTCGAATTGGACTCCGATCGTCGCCGCACCGGTCCGCTGCAGCTCCTGACGGACGAT
>JAQBEG010000336.1:0-6764 GCA_032123985.1 Deltaproteobacteria bacterium | reverse complement strand
GTCATGACGCCCGAGCCGCTGATCCCGGCCATCGAGGCGCTGGCCGGTGAAAAGGGACCCAATCGAAAGTCACGGGTCATCTACCTCTCTCCTCAGGGCAAACCGCTCACGCAGGAGAAGCTTTCGATGATGGCCGACGGTCCACCGCTGCTACTGGTCTGCGGTCGATTTGAAGGGGTTGACCAACGAGTTCTCGACCTCGCGGTCGATGAGGAGGTGTCGATCGGGGATTACGTGCTGTCCGGGGGGGAGGTGCCCGCGATGGTGCTCATCGAGGGGATCGTCCGACTCCTGCCCGGGGTGCTGGGCAATCCGGAGTCGATTCAGACAGAATCATTCCAGGGGGGAGCCGTTCTCGAAGGTCCGCAGTATACTCGGCCCCCGATTTACCGAGGCCTCTCGGTGCCAAAAGTCCTGCGATCGGGTGATCATGCCGCGATCGACGACTGGCGCCGACAAAATGCCCAAGACAGAACGCGTGAACGGCGGCCCGACCTGCTCGAGAAAGCGGGAACCGGTTCGTCTGTGGACCAGCCAGAATAGGACTAGAGGAATAACGATGCGAATCCTGGACTTCGTCGAGAACGAGACGCTTCGACGTGATCTCCCTCCCTTCAAGGTCGGTGACACGGTTGCCGTCCATGTGAAGGTTCGAGAGGGCGACAAGGAGCGAATTCAGGTCTTCCAAGGCCTTGTGATTTGCCGTCGTGGCGGAGGCGTAGGCGAGACCTTCACGGTCCGGAAAATCTCGAGCGGCGTAGGCGTCGAGCGTATTTTTCCGGTCCAGTCACCGCTGGTCACGAAAGTCGATATCAAGTCGCGCGGTTATGTGCGACGCGCTCGGCTCTACTATCTGCGCGATCTGTCCGGCAAGAAGGCGCGTCTGCATAGCAAGGTCCGCGATCTATCTGGTCTGATCTCCGACGAAGAGGCCGAAGCAATCGCGAATGCGAGCGCGATCGAGGAAGTGGCGCCCGAGATCGTCGACACCGTGGCGGAGGATGCCGCAGCGGACGAGCAAGAGGACTCATCGCTCAAGGGCAAGGCGAGAAAGAAGGCGCGCGCCGCAGAGAAGGCGTCGCGTCGCGTCGAACTCGACGCCGAATCCAAGCAACGTGAGGCCAAAAAAGCCAAGGCAGCCGAAGCGCAGGCCGCTGCGGAAGCCAAGGCGGCCGCAGAGGCTTCAGCGGAATCCGAGGCCACCGCCACAGCGGAAACCACGACCGAAGACGCCGAGAAGAGCGAGTAGCTCTCGTCAGCTCAGACCTCAGATCAAGTCGCGGCTTGTTAAAAGGCCGCTTCCCAGTGTTCGATCGACCACCGCGCCCTCTCCGGCGCGGTGGTTTCGTTTCGGGATCCGGCTGAGGTGGAATCCGGACCCGCGCAGAAGTTCGCGTCCAGAAGACAGGTCACGACATCGAAGCGGCGCTGGCCCGTTCCGCGCGCTTCGACCGGTTTGCCGGAGAGCCAGGCATTGGCACCACGGCGAATTCGACGCTGCTTGCGCTCATCGACCGCCTCAGCCGCATCGCCATGGCTGCTTGCTCGCCGACTCTTCACTTCGACAAAGACGAGCAGACCGCCGCGGCGCGCGATCAGGTCGATCTCGATGCGGTCGACGCGGACGTTGCGCGCGACGATGCGATACCCTTGCGTCTCGAGGAAAAGGGCGGCTTGCGCTTCGCCCTCGCGTCCGAGCCATTGACGGTGATTCGTCATGCGTCGACTCATATGTGTCGGTCAGGGTAGGGGATGGGAACGCTCCACATCGTGGCGACACCGATAGGTAACTTGGAGGACGTGACCCTGCGTGCTCTACGGGTGCTTCGTGAGGTCGATCGGGTGCTTGCGGAAGACACTCGCCGGACCCGAATTCTCCTCGACCATTTCGAGATTCCACAAAAACCGATGTCTCTGCATGCCCATAACGAGACGGGTCGAATCGAGAGTGTGATTGCCGCGCTCGATGGAGGTCAGTCGGTCGCGTTGGTATCGGACGCCGGTACACCGCTGGTTTCGGATCCGGGCGCGCGACTCGTCGCTGCCGTCGCTCGGGCGGGTCATCGGGTCGAAGCGGTGCCAGGCCCGTCCGCGCTGCTCAGCGCACTCACCGTCGCCGGTCTCGATACGGAGCGAGTTCTCTTTCTCGGATTCCTGCCTCGTAAGGCCGGTGCGCGGCGGCGGCTACTCGAATCACAACGCGGTCGGCCAGAGACGATCGTACTATTCGAATCTCCTCGCCGGGTCGCAGCGACTTTGACGGAAATTTCGGAAATTCTGGGTAACCGTGCGGCTTGTCTGGCTCGCGAACTGACCAAAAGGCATGAGGAGGTGCTTCGGGACTCGGTGTCTGTGCTGGCCGCCCAATTCGCCGAATTGCCGCCGCGCGGCGAATGCACGTTGGTGATCGCGGGGGCGATCGCAGGGGACGAGGAGTCCGAGCAGCGGTGGAGCGACGTCGAACTCGATGAGGTCGTTCTGGCCGAACTCGCCGAAGGCGCATCGACCCGCGATCTGGCGCGCGATCTCGCCGCTCGAAGCGGGCGGGCCCGTCGCGAGGTGTATGCGCGCGTGATTTCGCTCCGCGACGAACGGCGCGCTGGCGGCGACGATTCAGGCGCGACCGGAACGGCGATCTCAAAGACGAAGGGCCGGGAAGATCTGGGCGAGTGCGAATGAGACGGCTTCGGACTGTGTTGGAATTGATTTCGCGGCTCCCGACCGTTCTACGCACGTTGGCCCACCTCGATTCGGGACAGGCACGCGCGCAAATCCATCATGCTCTCTTCGGCCTTTCGGCACCCAGGCACGTGCCAGTCACGGCGGCGCCGCCGACTCTGGCAATCAGCGACGCACACACGCCGTTTCTCCGCCCCCCCGGTCATGTCAAATTGATCGACGCGAAACATATCGAGTTGCTTCGCATACCCTTCGAGCTGGCGGACAAAATCGATTGGGAGTCGCAGGAATATGGACCACTCTTCGCATACCACCTTCACCAGCACGAATACCTCCGACTTTCCGGATTTACATCGACCGAGCGTGTCGCCACCATCCGCGATTGGATTGGACGTCATGCGGTGGGGATTGGCTGGGATCCGCATCCGATTTCACTCCGCTTGCTCTGTTGGGGAAAACTGTTGATCACGCCGGGCGCCATCGACGCCGGTCGACCCATCCGCGACGAAATGCTCTACTCGATGGCCGATCAGGCAGAGACTCTGGCAGCTGGCCTCGAGGTCAGGTTGCAAGGGAATCATCTTCTATCGAATCTGATTTCGGTGGTATTCACCGGACTACTCATCGACGGGAGATCGAGCGCCGATTGGCGCGCTCATGGCGACGCGCTGCTTCGCGAGCTCGACTTGCAGGTGCGGCCGGACGGAGGGCACGAAGAGCGCAGCCCGATGTACCATTCGTTGCTGCTCGAAAACATACTGGACTTGTTGAACCTCTGTCTCGCGAAACCTTCCCGCGCGCCCGTTGATTTGCTGGATGGACTCTGTGCGACGGCATCGCGCATGCTATGCGCCCTCGAACTCTTCACTCATCTCGATGGCCGCATTGCGCTCTTCGCCGATTCTGGATTCGACGTCGCGGCGGAGCCCAATCGGTTGCGGGAATACGCGGCGCGTCTGGGGATCATTTCTCCGGCGGAGTTTCAGTCGGGCTATCTGCCTCAGACCGGCTACCTCCGATTGCGCGCCGGCGACTTCGATCTGATCGCCTCGGTGGCAGGGCCAGCACCCTCACATCAACCAGGCCACGCTCACTGCGATGCTCTCGCATTCGAACTCTCGGTCGATGGTGATCGACTCGTGACGGATACCGGCGTTTTTGAGTACCGCCCGGGCGCACGGCGTGATCGAGCGCGCAGCACGGCAAGCCACGCGACGATCCAGGTCGATGGTGAGGAGCAGGCCGAGATCTGGGCGGCGCATCGTGTCGGCGGCCGGCCGCTGGTCGAACTCACGGCCTGGGACGAATCCGGCTCTGCCGAGGCGACCTGTCGCGGTTGGCGGAAACGTGCACCGCTGCATCGTCGTTTATTCACGGTCGAGAACGGCGTGGTCGCGATCGTCGATCGTGTGGAAGGTCAGACTCGAGAATTGCGCGTATGCTTTCCGATCGATCCAGCATGGCGGGTCGAACTCTTTCCGGGTCGGGCGCGCGCGGT
Organism: Deltaproteobacteria bacterium; assembly: GCA_032123985.1. Classification (GTDB taxonomy): domain Bacteria; phylum Myxococcota_A; class UBA9160; order UBA9160; family UBA4427; genus UBA4427. The sequence goes on along the minus strand of JAQBEG010000336.1, from coordinate 2,587 downwards.
TCGAAAAATCGAAAAAGAGGGCGCACGGGACGTCGAGATCGCGCTTTCGAACGCTTTCGAATGGCGCCTTGAATGCGGACCCTACTATCCGACCCTTGGATGCGAAATCGAGCGCTTCGTTTTGGTGGGTACGGGGTCTCGTTGTGAAGAGGCCATTACGCGCTTCCGCCACATCGACTAACCCCACAGCCTCAGTCCGCGGTGCCGGGTGAGGAAAGAAGCGACTCGAGTCCGCTCTCATCCAGAATTTTGATGCCGAGCCGGGCTGCCTTTGTGGCTTTACTCCCGGGATCACTGCCCGCCACGACATAGCTCGTATTGCGTGAGACGGAACTGGTGAGCTTGCCGCCTGCCGCTTCGATCTGGTGCTTCCATTCGCTTCGAGGTCGACTGAGGGCTCCCGTCAGGACGAATATCTGGCCGCTTAGCGCCTGTGCCGCGTCTCCCACTCCAACCGATGAAGTCGGCGTGGCGGCTTCGATGACGAGTCCGAGCGCCGTAAATCGCTCGATCTCCTCGTGATTGCTCGGGTCCCGTAGGAAACGGCTGATACTTTCCGCGATGATCGGCCCAACGCCATCGATCGCGGCGATGTCGCCCTGATCGGCCTCGAGTAGACCTTCGAGAGTCCCGAAATTTGACGCCAGGAGTTCGGCGACCGTTTCGCCTACGTGTCGGATGCCCAGAGCAATCAGCAGTCGCGGCAGCGTGGTCTTGCGAGCCCGCTCGAGTGCTGCCACCAGGTTGGCGGCCGATTTTTCGCCCATTCGCTCGAGGCTCGCGAGCTGTGTCTGTTCGAGTGCGAATACGTCCGAAAGGCGCGTGACGAGATTTGCCTCGACGAGTTGATCGACGAGTTTCGCGCCCAGACCATCGATGTCGAGGGCCCCGCGGCCCGCGAGATGGCGAAGGTTGTTCTTCAGTTGGGCTGGGCAATCGAGATTGGTGCAGCGCGTGGCCGCTTCGCCCTCGAGTCGGACGGCGGCAGCCGAACAGACGGGACATTGTGTTGGCTCGGGCTGCCGTTCGAGTCGGTAGCCCTCGGCCAGCGCTTCCCGTCGAAGATCGAGACGGACGCGGACAACCTGAGGAATGACGTCGCCAGCCCGCTGGATCACGATTCGATCACCCACACGGAGATCCTTGCGCTCGATTTCATCTTGATTGTGGAGCGAGGCATTCGAGACCGTAACCCCGCCTACGCGGACCGGGCGGAGTCGGGCGACGGGGGTGAGGGCGCCCGTGCGGCCAACCTGGATATCGATGCCTTCGAGAACGGTCTCTGCCTGTTCGGGTGGAAACTTGAAGGCAATCGCCCAGCGCGGTGCCCGTGAAAGGTTTCCGAGTTCGTCCTGGCGTGCGAGAAGGTCGACTTTAAAGACCGTGCCGTCGATTTCGACCGGTAGTCGACCGCGTAACCCGAGTAGCTTCTGATGGTAGGCGATGGCCTCATCGATGCCGTGACATGCGCCGACCTCGGGGCTGACGATGAAGCCCCAGGCGCGAAGCTGATCGAGGATCTCAGACTGTTTCGTGGACACATCGGGTCGACCTTCAGCGAGCGCATACGCGCGAAATTCGAGGCTACGAAGTCGTTCGTAGTCGACGTCGTGAATTTGCCGCAAGCTGCCCGCGGCCGCGTTTCGTGGGTTTTCGAAAGGACGCAGTTCGCGCTGGGCGCGGCTCGCATTGAGGGACTCGAAAGCCGCTAGAGGAAGCATGATCTCGCCACGCACGGAGGCCATGCGAGGGAGTTTTTTCCCTTCGAGATGGGACGGTATCGAAGCGACGTGCTGGAGGTTCGCGGTCACGTCCTCGCCGGTCCGCCCATCTCCGCGAGTGAGCCCCTGGGCGAAACGGCCTTCTTCGTAGATGAGTTCGATCCCCGATCCATCGAGCTTTGGTTCCGCGACATAGTCGATCTGGTTGGGATCGGCCTCGCCGAGAGCCTTCGCAATACGTGCACCGAACGCATACATATCGTCCGTCGTCATCGCATTGTCGAGCGAGAACATCGGCGAGCGATGATCCGCGGTCTTGAATCCGGTAGCAGGCGATGTGCCGACACGTTGAGTCGGGGAGTCTGGGTAGGCCAGACTCGGAAATGTGGTCTCGAGTTCGATCAGCTCTCTTCGTAGAACGTCGTATTCCGCGTCGCTGATCTCGGGCAGATCATTCTGGTAGTAAAGCTCGTCGTGGCGCCGGATCTCTACTGCGAGCTGCTCCGCCCGCACACGAAGTTTTGCGCTCGGTTTCTTTCCAATCGATTTGCTAGGTCGGCCGGCCACGACTTCCAATGTCTCCTTGCTTGTCTCTTGCCGGTGTCATGCGCATGAGTCAACGCCGGGCTGTATGGGAATCGCATCAAGAGGCTGTCGTGCCGCGCCGATGAACTCCAGAGTCCTTCGAAGAACGGCGGGCGCGATTGACGATACCACGCTGTGGATCAGGCCACGGCCCGATCCCCTTCCGGGGTTAGAACGAGGCTGCGATGGCTCTTTATATGGAGAAGGCGTCCGAAGGTGGAAGCGGAATGTGTACGCAGGTGAGCGGGAACGATGCCGATCTGCTCCGCAAGGAACTCGAT
>JAQBEG010000335.1:0-3114 GCA_032123985.1 Deltaproteobacteria bacterium | reverse complement strand
TCTGATTCGATTCCGCGAGGAGATCCGGTCGCTCGTTCGCGAGAAGGGGCGCATGCTCGCGACCCTCGCCAACGCCCGGGCTCGCCGACGATTACAGGCGGCGATCGAGGGGCTCTCGGTCGATGCGGAGATGGACGCGCTCGAGAATGTGCGAGAACACATCTCGCGGACGGTGCTCGAGGGCGAGGTCAACAAGGAACTCGGCGAGGACGGCGACGCGTTTCGGACGAAGCTTCGGGGCTTTCGCGATGAGGCACGCCGAGAGTCTGCGCGACACGAACTAGAGAGTCTGAAGAACGAGATGCTCTCCAATACGATTCCCGCCCGAGTGACGATGCCCCGACAGCCGGTTTCGGCGACGGTTTGAGGCGGGTGATTGATCGCGGGGCGATGGTCCCGGGATCGGTCTAGAGCACCTTCCCCGGAGGGATTTTGAACTCAGAGGCCGCTGCGGTTGACCCCGTGGCGGCCTCTCGCTAAAAACTGCCCTCCCGGCGGTATCTCCAAGGAGCGGCCAGCGCGGATTCGGTTGCCAGAGATCGAAGAACCCAGATTCAAGATAGATCTGAGAGAGTTGGAGCAAGGCGATGGCGCGTGTTTGTGCACTCACCGGCAAAAAAGTTCAGTACGGACACAATGTGTCCCACTCCAAGAGGGCGACCAATCGCCGCTTCGAGCCGAATATCCAAAAGGTACGCCTGATTTCCGAGGCTCTCGGTCAGCCGGTTCCACTGAATATCGCGACGCGCACGCTGCGTACGGTTCAGAAGAAGGGCGGCCTCGACGGCTTCCTGCTTGCGACCGATGATGCGAAGCTTTTGCCCGAAGCACTCCGCCTCAAGAACAAGATTCGTCGAAAGCTCGCGGGTCGTTAGGCTGAGGCCCGCCAGATCCAGGTGTCGCAGTTTCGCTCGAGCCATTCGCCATTCGCCCATCCTCAACTAGAACATCGTGATCTTGCCGGTTTCGATCGGGAAGACGTGCCGCTGCGCGTAATTTCGAGCCTGTCCCCTTGGTCGTACAAGGCGAAAAGCAGGACTTCGAATGGGTGACTCCGGGCCCGACTCGCCGCTGCACGGCGACCTTTCGATTAGGGTCACAGTCGATACGGATTCGCTCGAGTGGACGCCTAGCCCCAGTCGAACTGTTTGGCGAAAGCGTTTGCATCGAGTTGGTCCGGCCGAATCCGGCCAGGTCACTTCGCTCGTCCGCTACGACGCGGGCTCGGCATTCCCGGTTCATGATCATCCCGATGGCGAGGAGATACTCGTGGTCGATGGCGTGTTCTCGGATGAGCATGGTGATTGGCCGGCCGGAACCTGGCTCCTGAATCCCGAGGGTTTTCGCCATGCGCCCTTCTCGGAAAACGGCTGTCTGCTGTTCGTGAAATTGCGGCAGGCGTCAGGCCGGGCGCGTCGACACGTCGAAGTGAGAACGGATCGGTTGGCGTGGGAGAATGCTGGGATCGTGGGAGTCGAGCGAAAGGAGCTTGCCGCACAGTCGGAGTTCCCTGATTCAACATGGCTCGAACGTTGGAGTCCGGGGGCCGTACTCGGCGAACGCGAATTCAGGGGAGGCGCCGAGTACTTCGTCCTCGAAGGCACCTTCGAGGACGAGGCGGGGAGCTACGCAAAGGGAAGTTGGCTGCGCTTCCCCATCGAGGGGCGCCATCGTCTTGTCACGCGAGAGGGTTGCCTGCTCTACGCAAAATACGACGCTCTCGAGAACTTGCGTTCAGCGGATTGAGTCAGCGATTCGAAGAGTTCTGAACTGAAGTCGACTACTTCTTGCCGCCGTAGCGTTTGCGGAAGCGATCGATCTTTCCGTCGGCATCGAGCTCACGCATCTTGCCGGTCCAGAATGGATGACTCACGGACGAGATCTCGAGACGCACGACGGGCACTGCTATGCCGTCAATGTCGCGAGTTTCCTTCGACGTGACGGTCGAGCGAGTTTCCCACTCGTTCCCGGTCGCGGAATCAACGAAAATCACCTTGTGGTAGGCGGGATGGATCTCGGGTTTCAACGATCTATCCCTCTCTACCAGCTGGACTTGCGAACGCCCGGGAGCTGTCCGCGAAGAGCGAGCTCGCGAAGGGCGATACGGGAGATTCCGAATTTGTTGTAGTAGGCCTTCGACCGACCCGAGATCGCGCATCGATTGTTCTTGCGCGTGGGGCAGGAGTTGCGCGGGAGCTTTGCAAAGGCCGCCTGGGCATCGAGCTTGTCGTCGATCGAAACGTTTCGATCCTTGAGCAACTTGCGCAGCTCGGCTCGGCGCTCTGCGTATTTGGCAATCAGCTGCAAGCGTTTGTTATCACGGTTGATTTGCGATTTTTTCGCCATCGGAACGCACGTACTCCCTGGAGACTTGTCGAGGCTCGTTTGAGGCGCGGAAGAGTACGGGGCTGGTCCCGCCGTGGCAAGCCGCGATCGGAGGTTCTGGCGCCATCGAACCGGAAATTTTCTCGCATGACCCGCGGGGGCAATCAAAATGCCCGCTTTGATCTTGTCGATCTCGGAGCGTGGCCGCCGTTCGGCCTATGTCCGACGGCAACGCGGGGCACTCGATCTAGTTGGTGGATGTCGTTGCTTTTGGACTTCCCATGCTCTCCGTGTGAGCTGGACTATGCTCCCGCGCCCAACCCGGACCGAGCCCAGATTCGTCAAGCCAGGGCGACCAGCGGGCGGCGCGGCCGCAATCAGCGAGAGAACGAGATGAGCGAGTCCAAGACCACCGGCGGCTCAGCGCCGCGGACGCGCGCCCACGCGATCGATCTGTCTCAGCTCCCGAAGCATTTCGAAGCCCAGGAAGTCGAGACGAGGTGGGATTCCGTCTGGCAGCGCGACGGCGTGTATCACTACGACGCAAAACGTCCGCGCGAAGAGACCTTTGTCGTCGATACCCCCCCGCCCACGGCCTCCGGCTCGCTCCATATCGGTCACGTCTTTTCCTATACCCACGCGGATGTCGTCGTGCGTTACAAGCGAATGACCGGCATGAATATCTTTTATCCGATGGGCTGGGACGACAACGGGCTTCCGACCGAACGGCGTGTACAAAACTACTTTCACGTGCGATGCGATCCGAATACGCCCTACGAAGAAGGCCTG
>JAQBEG010000334.1:0-4025 GCA_032123985.1 Deltaproteobacteria bacterium | reverse complement strand
CCTCGCTGGGCTTCACGAGTCCCGCGGCGATCTCGCGCAGGCTCATCACGACCACCTTGTTGTCCTCGGAGCTAAGCAGCGGAAGGGCTCCCTTTTTGAGCTGCTTTGCGCGGATCGAAGCCATGCGAACCAAATGAAATCGGTTCGGAACGTGATTCATGCAGTCTTCGATCGTGATACGTGCCATGCCCTGTCCAATCGATTTCGAGGAGGCGGTAGCCTAGATCAGGCTCCGGACGAAGGAAACCCCGGCCAGGTCTCCCAGCCGGGGTCCTAGGCCTTCCAAAAAGGAAGACCACTCATCCGCGGGCGCAATTAGCGCTTGCGGCGAGCAGCCTTCTTCTTGCTGGCCTTCTTTCGGGTCGCCTTCTTTTTGGCGGCCTTCTTCTTCGTGGCCTTCTTCTTGGTGGCCTTCTTCTTTGCGGCCTTCTTCTTGGTGGCCTTCTTCTTTGCGGCCTTCTTCTTGGTGGCCTTCTTCTTTGCGGCCTTCTTACGTGTGGCCTTCTTCTTGGTGGCCTTCTTCTTGGTGGCCTTCTTCTTTGCGGCCTTGCGGGCCTTCTTTCGAGCTGCCATTTCTGGGTTTCCCCCCTTATCAATCGCTCATTGCGTCTCGGTCTGTGAGCCGTACCGTGATTTCAATTCCTCCCCCACAAATGGGCTCAGTCTCGAAATACCAGGAATTAACAGCACCAGCCGTATCATCCTATCGGTATCAAACACCAGCAACTTGAAGGAACAAACAAACCTTCATGTATCAAACCGCGACGATAGAGCGTTTGTTGCGCCCGAAGTAACAACACGATCCAAAGGCCGTCAAGGCAATTCGTCAAAAAAAACGCAGGGATGTACTCTCAAATTGCGATTGATGAGCCATCTTTTGGACGAACAAATGATTTTCAAGTATTCCGATCTTCAGTTGAGCGCATGAAATTGATTGCTCGGTTCGAACGTAGACACACGAGACGCTCGCAAAACGAACGTCCGCATCTAAAACTGTGTGGCAGACACAGTAATCCAACGGGAAAATCTACTCTGAAAAAGGAAATCGCGGCGAGACCGCCGCGATCATGAAACGCGCCTACTTCTTGTGGCGTTGTCGCTTCAACAACTTGCGTTGTTTGTGTTTGCGCATCTTCTTGCGGCGCTTTTTGATCACGCTACCCAACGGGCTTCTCCCTTGCTTCGTGCAGTCTCGCGCGTTTTGCGAGCGAGCCAAGGTTTAGAGACTCGATGGAAACATGTCAAGCAACCACGGTAGCGCCGACCCAACCAGACGCGCGGGTAGTGAGTGTCCCCTCGGGCGTCTTTGTCGATTCAGCGACCGACGAAGGGACTCATGACGAACTTTCGCGCGGTTCCAAGAGCTCGGTTCATGAGATGTCTGCGTGGTAGAAAAGGCAAGATGGGCGTCAGGCGGCGTCCGAGTTGCGCGAGCGCGTGTTTAATCGATGAGTGTCCTGGATCGATCATCTGGCCGCGGCGGAGATATCGCAACGCCTCGGATCTGCGTCCAAATTTGAGGTAGACGCGGGAGAGGTTCAGATAGAGGTCTGGGTTGAAAAACTCCTGCTTCGCGGCAGATTCACAGAGCGAACGAGACTCTTCGAAGTTTCGCTCGACATGCGCAATCGCTACACCCAGCGATGATCGGAGCTGGGCATGCTCTGGTGCAAGATCAACCGCTTGCCGAAGACACGCGAGCGCCTCCTCATAGCTCCCTTGTTCCAGTTGAGCCCTACCTCGGTCGAAGAGCTGCTGCGCTTCCCCACTGAGCGACCGGCCCGCGTTGCGTGATGTCTCGACGAATTTCTTTTCGCTGGTCATGGAACCCGATACTCCCAGGCTGACTTCGCCGAAACGAGAGCCGCCCTACCGCGATGTATCGGGATTCTGGTGTGCGAGCCGAAGCAAAAACCGACGCGTCGGAGCTCGCCCGGGAATCGGCAGATCAGGTGCAGATCGACTCAATCTCGCGCGAGTCTATGAGACCCCAGCCTGCGAGCGCTGGGCGTACCGCGATGACGTCGAACGGCTCGCTAGTCTTCGATGATCTCTAGGATGTAGCGCTTCTTCTCTTTGCCACTGGCAGCGGCCATCAACGTGCGAATTGCGGAAGCGTGCGCTCCGCCCTTCCCGATCACCTTGCCCAGGTCCTCTTTTGCGACATTGAGTTCGAGCACGTGCGCGTGGTCCCCGATGACCTCCTTGATCTGTACTTCTTCCGGCGCATCGACCAATGCCTTTACAATGTCCTCGATCAGCTGCTTCATCAAAACTCGTCACCTCTAAGTGAATCAAATGAATCGCCGCCACATAGTCGGGAATGGGTGCATCAAATCCACTCCCACGATAGATCTCAACCAATCCCTTTCATTGATCGGTTTTACCCTCACGCCGCTTAACCCCGTCGCCTACTCCCGAGGGGACTCAACTATCATCCGGCCTTCGGGATTCAAGCGCAATGGGTGAAGCCCCCCCAGCTCGTCTTTTTGTGCTCTCGTCGTCGCGCGGCACGAACAGGTCCGGTTCGGACGTCGAGTCATAAACGAATTCGGAGGCATCGCTTCAGATTGCACTGCGCGGCGGTGCAAAGCCGCTCTGCATTTGCGACGATTTCCAGGCGATCGGGGCCGACGACGCGCGTATTTCGCCTATTCGCAGGACCGATGCTTGTTCGCCCATACGCTGAGCATTTTTCAGTACACGATCGAGGAGCCCGTCGTCGCATAGCGGCACCACGGCATGGGTCACGAGCGCCTCCGCTGCGTCGACCGGGTCGAGCAACTCACGATAGGGCCGCTCCGCTTCCTCGAACAGACTAAAATCAAGCAACTGCGCTTCCATTCCCAGTTGACGATCCATCGCGTCGCCCCAAGGTGTTCGGTGGACGCGAAGTTGTCCGCCCTCTTCGCGAACCCAGAGCGTGTTGCGCCCGAGAAGCGTGGTCGTCGACGTTGTCCAATGGTTGATGCGATCCGAGTCGGCCATGCCGAGTCGCACTCTGGCCTGACCATGGGCAGCCGTCGCGCTCGCGTTCAAACAGAGGCCACCACCTGCAATGGTGCGGTGAAGGACGATCCACTCATCGAGTGGGCTTCGAAGCGGGTATCCCGGCCGGCGAGCCAGATCACTCGAAAGCACGACTTCACCGGCTCGAAAATCTCGATCGAAGTATGCGAGCTGCTCCCGTCGACCACCGCGCGAAAGTCCCAGCAACCAATCCTCACCTCGCCGAGCCACCTCGAAGGTCCAAGATCCGAGCGCGTAATGCTCACCCGCAAGGTCTTCGGAGCCGACGTTGCCGACGCGAACACCCACGTGAACCTCGGGATCACGCGGAAGGCAAGAATATTCGGCAATCGCTCCATCCGGCCAGTGCCATGAACAGGTCTCGGGCACCTCTATCCCAATCTGAATACCCCCGATTTCCAAGCCCCGAAGCCGCGTCCTCGACATCTTTTCCCCTACCCCCACAGTGTCCAGTCAATTCCGACGTCGGACCCGAGGTTGCTGCAATTTCCAATCACTGATCGGCATTTCGGCCGCAAGCTTGAGCGCTGTCAGCCGAAGAATCCGTGTAGACGCGAATTTCAGACGCGGCCGACTGCGCGAACAGCGGATCAAGTGGACTCTATGTACCGGGGTAGATGCAATGTCGGTTCTGGTGTACCCCATGGGCGCGCTGGGGATCGACCGGTCCAAGCCAATCCCCGTTGATGGCGCCCGGACGACGATTCAAAAGCAAGGAGGATCGGGATGGCTCAGCCCGTCGTAACGACCCGAATCCTACGCCGATTGCTGAAATCCGGGGCACACCTACGGGCCGAAAAACTCCTCGAGCGAATTCATCCGGCTGACCTCGGTCCACTCCTGGCTGACCTGACGCCCGACGAGATCCGAATCGTGATCGATCTCCTTTTCAAGCATCATCGCGCTGCGACGATGCTTCGCGAACTCCCGCCCGAGCTACTACCCGAAATCATCGAAGCGATCTCGAACCAGCGGATGGCCGAGGTTCTCGACCG
>JAQBEG010000333.1:0-3221 GCA_032123985.1 Deltaproteobacteria bacterium | reverse complement strand
CGAGCGCGAGAACGCCGAACTCAAGAAGATGGTCGCTGATCTCTCACTTGATAATCGGATGCTGAAGGAGCTCAACACAAAAAAAATGGTGAGCCTGGCGGAACGACGACGAGCAGCGGAGCACCTGGAGTCGAAGCTTGGCGTGAGCGAACGCCGTGCCTGCCAGGTGGTCGGGATCGCTCGCAGCACAAAGCGTCGTCCGTCAGGCCGGATCGAAGAAGCGAAGCTTTTTCGCCGAGTTCATGAACTGACGGAGCGGTATCCGCGGTTCGGCTACCGGAAGATCCATGCGGTTCTCAGGTCTGATCTGAACGACTTCCACGTCAGCTACCAGATCAACCTCTACACGCGAGAGGCGAACCGCATGGCGACGATCCTCAGCGAACTCAACCAGAACATCCGGGACGCGTTTGCCGAGGGTGGAGTCGAAATCCTGTCGCCGGCGTACGCGGCTCTGCGCGATGGCGGCTCCAGCACCGTGGCGTCACACGAAGCGCCCTCTGGCGGATAGTGGCTGAACGAAATGCGCGAGGACGGCGTCGCAGGGACCGCTGAGCTGAACCTCGAAGCACAACCGGCCGGCCGTCCTGAGACTACCGGCCGGTGGCTGACTGTGTGGGCTGCGCCGGGACTACGATGCTCGCGTGAGCACATACGTCCTTATGCGAATCCTGGAGTCTACACCCGGACGCTACGACGGGGGCATGCGCCTGCTCACCTTCGGGAGTATCGACCGGGCCAATGTCCGGGATCTACGGTTCCTCAGGCGCGGACGCTCCGGCCACGGCGGGCTCGTCCGCGTCCGTGGTCTGCAGCTGCATATGGTGCGCGGCAACTGTGATGTGGGCCGGAATCGTCGTCTCGATGAACTCGGTCAGCACCGCGACGAAGCGCTCGGGCGCCTCGCAGTGAGGGTAATGGCCGACCCCCTCGAAGATCTCGAGACGGCTTTCCGGGAGCGAGGCGTGCGCGGCGTGCGCGTGGTCGACGGGGATGATCGGGTCGGAGTCGCCCCAGATGATGAGCGTCGGCACCTCGGCGGCCAGGTACAGGCGGTTCGAGGCGCTGACGGCCTGGCCGCGAGGGTCCACCACCGCCCGCAACGTGCGGAAGAATGCGTGCCGCGCGTCGTCGTCGCCCAGCGACGCGTAGCTCCGCCAGAGCTCCGCCACGACCGGCGCCGGGCGGAGCCCGATGCGAGCGGCGCCGCTGCCGACCGACGCGAGCGCCCCGCGCACCGTCGCTGCGCATCCCAGCCGCATCACCGATTCGGCGCCGGGCAGGCTCAGGAAGCGCAGGATTGGGTTGACCTCGCGGCCGAGCCCCCCGCTCCCCACGAGCACGAGCCGCTCGGTGCGCTCGGGATACTGGTAGGAGAACTGCATCGCGACGCCGCCGCCGAGCGACTGGCCCACCACCGTGGCGCGCTCGTGGCCGAGCGCGACGAGCAGGTCTCGCAGTGTGCACGAAAAGGCCCCGAGCGAGTAGTCGCCCTGCGGCTTGTCTGAGCGCCCGTGCCCGAGGAGATCGGGCGCAACCACGGTGAATCTCTGGGCGAGCCCGGGCATCACCTGGCGCCAGGTCGTGGCGCTGCCGGCCATGCCGTGGATCAACAGCAGGACGGGGCCGGAGCCGGCGCTGCGGTACGTGATCCGCTGGTCGTGGATCGTAATTTCGCGGAGATCCATGGCGTGGAGTGTTGCAGTCTTGAGCGGGGGTGGCCAAGAGCGCTTTGCCGGGCCCGGCTCTTCTATCTCCTGATACTCGGCGCTCACCGACAGGGAAGTTCGCTTCATCCTGATCGGTGGCATGGCGGCGATTCTCCACGGCTACGTAGGCGTAAAAGTGGACATCGACGTGGTTCCCGAACTCACGGACGAAGAGCTCGCGCGGCTTGCCGAAGCGCTGCGTGGCCTAGGTGCCAGGATCCGAACAGAGGGCGTGCCGGGGGGGCCCTCGTTCGACTGCTCGGTGGAGTTCTTCCGCAATCTCCCCGCCGACGCGATCGTCGACATGACCACCAAGGCCGGCGACCTCGCCGTCACGTTCCGCCCGAGCGGCACGTCCGGCTTTGCGGATCTGAAGCGCGATGCCATCGACATCCAGGCGGCGGATCGGTTGCACATCCTGATCGCGTCGATCGAAGACGTCATTCGTTCCAAGCCGGCTGCCGACCGTGAGAAGGACCGCCTAGCCTTACCTCGGCTTCGTCGGCTGCTCGATCGTCTTCAGCGTGATGAGTGATCGCGATGAGCGATTAGTCCAGGAGCCCGGAACGAGGTAAATACGCCTCGAACGGAGATTGGTTGTCATATCCCTACTTAGCGGTGGTGCAGAAAACGCAACCAAAAATACCTATCCACGACGTTTCGCGTCCCGATGTTGTCCGGGATCTGGAGTCTACTGCTGGCGGTGGTGTTGGGAGGCGCGGGGGCGCGGGGGTTGCGGGGGAGACAGGGATAGCGTTTGCGAGTTGTGGATCAGACCTGTGCGTGCAACGAGACGGCCTGGGCCGCAGCTCTGGCCACCCGACTCTTCGAACGAGAGGCGTCGTGCATCGGCCGACTCTGTTCGTAGAACGTAGGCTGTTCGAGACCGAGCTCGCTTCGGACTTCATCGAAAGGGCGGGCGAGAAGGGCGTCCCAATCCTGAGCCATCAACGATTTCGCATTGCGTCCAATGCGAAATCCCTGAAATACGGCGCGAATCGATGGGGCCCCCGGATATTCGAAGGGCACCTGGAGCAGGCCCAACAAAGCGATGAAGCCCGTGCCCCGACTGTTGATCTGACTGTACAAGACGCCTAGCAGACAGAGTTCACCGAGCGGGTCTCGGCCATAGCCCGTGAGGACGTGCCACAAATCGTGACTGTCTCGAGCCCAGGTCGTGAAGGTCTGCATTTCGGGGTCGAGCTCTCGACCCGCGTACCCTTCGACGGAAGCGTCCGCGAGCCCCTCTGCGCTGAGGCCTTCGCGTTCCATGAACGCCAGGTATGTGCGCCCGAGCGAGCCCTCCGGGAGCGTCCGCAAGCGTTCGCGATTCGAGAGGACTTCGAGAAGGCTGCGGTCTTCCTCGATGATCTGGCGGCCGATCGCGGTCTTTTTCATCTCGGCCAGGGGCTTTCTTTCGGAGTCGCCGCGCAGCGCGTCCACGATCTTGAAAACATGCGTGGTGTCATCGTTGTCGTTGGCGAGGTCAAGGAGCGCGCGAAAGGCGGCGCC
>JAQBEG010000332.1:0-2906 GCA_032123985.1 Deltaproteobacteria bacterium | reverse complement strand
CCCGACTGCGGCTTCCGCCTCGCTTCGCTTGTATCCCATTTGCATCAGAGCACCAATGACGGCGTCGCTTGCCGCTCCCGCAGAGCCCTGGACCGCTCGAAGTCGAACCCCAGTCTTGCCCGTCGTGGCGAAGTCGAGTTTGCCTTCGAGGTCGAGGAGAATTCGTTCTACGGTCCGTTTCCCGACGCCGCTGATCCCCTTGAAGGCCGCCTTGTTCTGAGACGCGATGGCGTCTCGAAGCTCTTCCGCATTCATCACACCGATGATCGCGAGCGCCAGCTTTGGCCCGATACTGGTCACCTTGAGCAGGGCGCGAAACGCGGCGCGATCCTCAGCGGTGACGAAGCCGAACAAGGTCATCGCATCTTCGCGGACGTGCGTGTGGACGTGAAGCGAAACGTGTTGCCCGGTCTCGGAGCCGGCACGCCCGACCGCACCGGTCGGCAGAAACACCTCATATCCCACGCCATTGACGTCGAGGATGACCGAACCATCCCCGTCCCGATGCTCGATCGTACCGGTAAGCCTCCCGATCACGAGGCGAGGTTAGCAGGTTACTGAACAGATGTCCTGAATTCGGCGAAGGAGTGGGCGCCCGGATCGGTCGGTCATCGGGTCATCGCTTTGGATCGGCTGGCCTGAATGTGGGTGACCGCCACTGCGAGCGCGTCCGCCGCATCCTCTCCGGGCGCCTCGTTCAGTCCGAGCATCGCCATGATCACCCGCCCGACTTGGGTCTTGTCCGCGGCCCCTCGCCCGACGATCGTGCGCTTCACGATGGCCGGCGGGTATTCGTACACCTCCAGCTCCGATGCCGCGGCAACCAAGAGAGCCACGCCGCGCGCATGGCCGAGCTTCAGCGCGGCGTTTGCATGCTTTGCGAAGAAGATCTCTTCCACGGCGACCTCCTCCGGCTGGTGATCAGCGATGACCCGCTGAAGCCCCTGGTGAATCAGGTGGAGACGCTTGGCGAGGGGCAACTTCTCGGGAACCGCGATCGTTCCGGCTCCAATGTGGCGAAGTCGTGTGCCCTCGAGTTGCACCACACCCCAGCCGGTGCGCCGACTGCCGGGGTCGATGCCCAGCACACGCATGGCCGGGTTAGGCCATCTCCGCGAGCGCTTGCTCGCTGAGCTCGAAGTCGGAGAATACGTTCTGGACGTCGTCATTGTCTTCGAGCGCTTCGTACAACTGGACCAGCTTCACGGCGTCGCTGCCCTCGACGATCTTCGGGGTGTTGGGGATATACTCGAGTGACGCCTCACGCACCGTGGTCCCGGCCTTGTCGATCGCGTCACGGACTACGTCCAGGTCGTTACGAGCCGTCGTGACTACCCACTCACCCCCGACGAGTTCCATGTTCTCGGCCCCAGCGCCCACCGCGGTTTCGAAGAGCTCGTCTTCGGTCGCAGCATCTTCGTCGAGTCGGATGATGCCCTTTTGCTCGAAGGCCCAGAGCGCCGAACCGCTGCTGCTGATCTGTCCGTGATTCTTGTCGAAGAGTTTTCGAACCTCCGCGATCGTTCGGTTGCGATTGTCCGTGACGACCTCACAGAGAAAGAGCGCCCCGTCTGCGCCGACGCCCTCGTAAAGGAGCTCCTCGTACTGGACGCCTTCCAGTTCTCCGGTGCCCTTCTTGATCGCCCGGGTCACGTTCTCGGCGGGCATGTTTACCGCCCTGCCCGCGTCGATCGCACGCCGCAACCGAGCGTTGCCTTCCGGATCGCCGCCGCCCGCCCGAGCGGCCATCGTGATCTCTTTGATGACTTTCGTGAACAATTTGCCGCGCTTGGCGTCCTGAGCACCCTTGCGCCGCTTAATTGTCGACCATTTGCTGTGGCCACTCATTGCGTCCCCGTTATCCAATGGAATTCGTTGGTTTTCAAGCCGATCTCGACAGTGAATATGCGGTTCGGCCGGGCGTCGAACCTCCCATGAAACGCTTCGGGATTTTCATCATCGCGCTTTTTGGACTTATGGGCTGTAACAACGAGTCCCGCTACGTCTGCGTCTCGGACGGACCGCTCAGCGATCGCGGCTGCTTCCTTTGTCGCGGCGACGAGTGCGATAGGCTGCCCCCACCACAACGCACCCTGTGTGCTGCCGAGACCGACTGCGCCGTCAGCGAGATCTGCACCACACTCGGCTGTGTTGGTCAGTGCACGGACGAGTACGACTGTCCCGTCGGAACGACCTGCGCCGACAACGGTCTTTGTCTCAACCCGCTCGAAGACTCACCCGATCCACCGCCCTTTCGCTGCCAGTTCAACTTCGAGTGCGGCGACTCTCGCATCTGCATCGACGGCGAGTGCTTGCTCACATGTCTCGACGCCCCCTGTCCCGAGACGCAACAATGCGTGGCGGGTGCTTGCCGCCCGTGTACCGACGACAGCTGTCTCACGAGCTGCAGCGAGGACGCCCAGTGCGCCGATCACGAGTACTGCAGCTCGTTTCAGTGCATCCCCGACACTCGGCCAGAACAGTTCTGCCCCGAGAACGAGTGTCAGCCCGACCGCGTCTGTGTGCGTGGGCAATGCCGTACGCCCTGCGACACCGATGACGAGTGCGCCCGCATCGACGCCACCATCCGCTTTTGTGCGCCGGTCGAGGAGCAGACTCTTTGTGTCCGCAGCAGCGAAGTCCTCGCGGAGTGTCAGCTCAACATCGATTGCGGGCTCGGTGAAGAGTGCGTGGACGGTGCTTGCGCGGTCAGCTCCGAATCGCTTTGAGGGGGCTGAGGTCGCAACGCCTCGACGAGGCTCGCGACGCCGACGTACGTGAATCCCGCGCAAAAGAGGAGCAGAAACGGGACGCTGGCCCAGCTCTTGGTCGAGACCGCGATGATCAGTGTGGCCGTGCAGTAGAGCCCAAACGCGAGCTCGATCGCATTGTGGCGAGGCCACTGC
>JAQBEG010000331.1:0-3797 GCA_032123985.1 Deltaproteobacteria bacterium | reverse complement strand
GCGGTGAGCACCATCGACTTCGTGACGAAGCCGCTGAACAGCGGGAACGCCGAGATCGACATCGCGCCGACGACGCAGAACCCGGCGGTCCACGGCATCGACTTGTACAGGCCGCCCAGCTCCGAGGCCTCGATCTTCCCCGTGCGGTGCAGCACGGCTCCCATCGCCATGAAGAGCAACGCCTTGTAGATGACGTGGGCGAAGACATGGGCAACGGTCCCGTTTAGCGCAAGCTCAGTCCCCACGCCGATTCCGACGACCATGAATCCCAACTGGTTGTTCAGGCTGTATGAGAGGACTCGACGAAGATCGTTCTCGATGACGGCGAAGAAGATCGGGAACGCCGTCATCGTCACGCCAATCGGGATCAGAATATCGGTTCCGGCATAACCCCTCGCCAGCGCATAGATAGCGAGCTTGGTCGTAAAACCAGAGAGAAAGACGGTTCCAGTGACGGTCGCTTCCGGATAAGCATCCTTCATCCAACCATGCAAAAGGGGAAAGGCAGCCTTGATGCCGAAGGCGAGAAAAATCAACCAGCCGCCGGTCGATTCGAGACCAATATGCTCGAAGGTGAGTGACCCCGAGTCGGAGTAGAGAAGAATTGCGCCGGCGAGCAAGAGCAAACCCGAAGTCACCTGAATGATCAGATAGCGTTGGCCGGCCTTCAATGCGGCCTCGGTTCGACTCGCCCACACCAAGAATACCGAAGAAATGGCTGTGAGTTCCCACCAGACGAAGAGCGTGAGCAGATCTCCGGCGAAAACCGCGGCGATTGCGGCTCCCGCATAGATCAATGCAGCCGATGCCTGCAGCCGATCACGCTGATGAGATGCGTATAGAACACCAAGAAAAGCGGCGACGTAAAAGACGATTCCGAAAACCCGAGAGAGTGAATCGATTCGGGTGATCTGTAGCGTGTAGTCAAACAGTCGAATCGTAGATTCGAACTCTGCAGGCATCGACAAGAGATGCGCCAGCCCTAGAACGGGAAGGGCCATCATCGCCGCTTGAGAAAGACGGTGAGGCAGCATTGAGGCCGGGATCGCTGCAACGATCAATAGAACGCCCGGCGGTAGACCAACTACGAGGGCATCAATCATAGTAGTCCTCGTTTCGCATCAGCAGACGACGAACGCCCTTTGCTGCAGTCACGAGTCCGACATAGGCCAGAAATCCAAATACCGCGTCGAACGCAAACCAATGCTGAAAATGGTAGTCCCCGTGTTTGTGATAGAAAAAGTCCGCTGCAACGGAGAGCGTACAAGCTGCGACCAGCAGTTTGATGATCAAACTGATACTGCTCGGCCGATCCAGCCATCGGTCTTCGTTCGCCGCGCTGTCACTCGAAGCGTGTTCGATCGGTTCATCGGGCATTTCCGCTCTCCCGTTCAGCCATGATCAAAAGTCCATACCCATGACCGGAGCCAACAGCCGATAAACGGCGTCGGCGTAGAAGAAAATGACGAAGCAGGCCAACGCTGTAAGGCAAATCGGCAAGAGCATCAGTAGTGGAGCCTCCTTCAAGCCATCCTGCTCCCCAGCGGGGAGAGGTCGAAAAAAGGCGCGAACGACGATCGGCATCAGATAGCCAATCGAGAGAAGCGAGCTGGCCATGAAGACGACGGCCATCCAAGGTTGGCCTGCATCGAATGCGCCTGTCACGAGAAACCATTTGCTCCAGGCGCCTCCGAGCGGTGGAAGTCCGATGATGCTCAGGGCAGCGACGCAGAATGCACCGAAGGTGAACGGCATCCGACGGCCAATGCCATCGAGCTGGCTCACCTCCGTCTTGTGAGTCACGACATAGACGGCACCCGCCACGAAGAAGAGCGTAATCTTCCCAAGGGCGTGCATCAGGATGTGGAGGCCAGCACCCATTGCGGCCGCCGAAGTCGCGAGCGCAGCACCGAGCACGATGTACGAGAGCTGACTAATCGTCGAATAGGCGAGCCGAGCTTTCAAGTTGTCGAGCGAGAGCGCTCGAATCGAAGCGGCCAGGATCGTGATCGCCGCAATCACCATCAGTACATCCGAGAGCCCGTCCGCGGCCAGAAAATCAATTCCGAACACATAGATCGCAATCTTGAGGACAGTAAAGACGCCTGCCTTGACGACGGCTACGGCGTGGAGCAACGCGGACACCGGTGTCGGCGCAACCATCGCGGCCGGCAACCAACGATGGAATGGCATCAGTGCTGCTTTTCCAACACCGTACGCGAAGAGCAGGAGAAGCAGCCCGGCACTCGCCCCGGATATTTTTCCCGCCAGGATGCCGCCCTGCGTGAAATGCAGCGTCTCCGAAAGGCTCGATGTCCAAAGAATGGCGAAGAGCAGAAAGAGCACCGACGTCGAGACGAGGATGCCGAGATAGAGTCGGCCGGCTCGCATAGCTGCCTGGGTTCCCGCATGGGTGACCAGAGGGAACGTCGAAAACGTCAGAATCTCATAGAAGAGAAAGAGCGTGACGAGATCTCCTGCGAACGCGATCCCTAGAGCCGCCCCTATGGCCACGGCAAAACATGTAAAGAAGCGCGTCTGGTTGGTTTCTTTGTGCCCACGCATGTACCCGAACCCGTAGAGAGAGGTCAGAATCCAGAGGCCGGACGCGACAAGGCCGAATAACAATCCCAGCGGTTCGACTTCGAAACCCAGGCCCAGACCTGGCATCCATTGCGGCAACGGCAGTGATGGGCGCGCGCCATCCATGACCGGCCCGACCAATCGACCGACGCACGCGAAGGTCGCAAGCCCGATCACGACGGTCCAGCTGTCGCGAAGATTCGGCCAGCGTCCGAACGCGACGACGCCTACCGCCCCAATGACCGGAAGGAGCAATGCCCAGAGCAGGGTGGTCGTCTGCATCTCTACGCCCATCGCTCTACATCCCGACTGCGAAGAGTTGTGCGGCGGCGCGCTCTGCCACGTCGACGGCGAAGTTCGAGAAGATTCCGAAATAGATCGAGGCGCCTGCGAGGATCCAGGTCGGAATCAAGAGCCGCAGCGGCGCTTCCTTCTTCTCGATCTCGGTTTCTGGCGATGCAAAGTAGACAATTTCGATGATCTTCCAGATATAGACCAATGCAAGAACGGAACTCGCCATGATGAAGAAGGCGACGACGAGCGCATCTTTCTCGAGAGCGGCGGAGACCAAGGCCCACTTGCTCACGAATCCGACCGTGCCGGGGACGCCCACCAGAGCGAGTCCAGCGACGACCATCGCGGCCATCGTGATCGGCATCCGCTGCCCCAGGCCCTTCATCACCTCGATCTCGGTCCCACCCATCCGCCAGGTCACGCACGCAGCAACGAGGAAGAGTGCACCTTTCATCAGCGCATGGTTGAAAACGTGGATCAAGCCCGCGGAAACACCCGCCTCGGTGGCAAGAGAAAGCCCGAGCGTCATGTAGCCAATCTGGGCGATGCTCGAATAGGCGAGCATTCGCTTGAAATCGGTCTGGTAGATCGCAGCGATCGACCCTACGAACATTGCCGCAATTGAGAGAGGCAAGAGTAGGAGGTCGATCCGGACGACTTCGAAGACCAGGGTCAGTCCGAAGATTCCGAGACAGAATCGAATGAGCAGGTAGTAGGCGACCTTCGTCGCCGTCGATGCGAGGAAAGCCGAGACGAGCGGCGGTGCGAAGCCATAGGCATTGGGCAGCCACTGGTACAGAGGAAAGACAGCGAGCTTCGTGCTAATGCCGACGACGACGAAGGCCAGAGCGACGTGTATGGTTCGCGTCTGGTTGACGCCTTCCAACCGCTCAGCCATATCGACCATATTGAGCGTGCCG
>JAQBEG010000330.1:0-4297 GCA_032123985.1 Deltaproteobacteria bacterium | reverse complement strand
GAGGCTCGCTTTCGAGTCCTCGAAGCGGAGGCGATAGAGGCCGCTTCGACGGACGCTGCGGTGGTCGCCCTCGGCGGTGGCGCGATGGCGCAGCCTGGCGCGGTAGAGCGGCTTCGCGAGCGTGGGAGAATCGTGTTTTTGATGGTGGATCCGGAGGTATTGATCGACCGGATTGGCGACCCGGCGAGCCGGCCGCTGTTGGCCGGGCTCGATCGATCCGCACAGATCGAAAAACTCGAGAGACTGCTAGCGGAGCGCTTGCCATTCTATCAACAGGCGGAGATTCAGATCGACGCCCGTGGAACGACCCGCGAAGTCGTCGACCGAATTCTCGACGAACTGGGCGACGGATGAGTTCGATCGATTTCATCCGCGGGGAAACTGGATTCGCATGGCGATGAAACAGCGGGGCAACAAGGAATCGACTCGAATGACCGGCCGCGGCCGGCGTCAGAGTGCGGTGCCGGTCGATCTGGGAGAGCGAAGCTACTCGGTTGACCTGGGTCGTGATTGGCTCGAGACGATCGGCCGCCGAATTGCTGATCGATTGGGCGTGGAGCGGGTTGCACTCATCACCGTGCCGACCGTGGCGCGGCGTTATGCCCCGATCTTGATTCGTGGATTGCGTGCGAAGGGTGTCCGAGTCGGGCGAATCGTCGTCCCGGATGGTGATTCGACGAAGAATCTCGGCCAGTTGGCGCAACTCTATGAACAATTCCTTGAACTCGGGCTCGATCGTCAGTCCGCGGTCGTGACCCTGGGCGGTGGGGTCGTCGGTGATCTGGGTGGCTTCGCCGCTGCGACCTTTCTTCGCGGAATTCCCTTCGTGCAGGTGCCGACGACGGTTCTCGCCATGGTCGATGCCTCGATCGGTGGGAAGACCGGTGTGAATCTGAAACAGGGCAAGAATCTGGTCGGTGCATTCCACCAGCCCCGCGGTGTATTCATAGATATCGCGACCCTCGGTTCCCTGCCCAGACGTCAGCGCGCGGCCGGGGCAGCGGAGCTGATCAAGGCGGCAGCGATCTGGGACGCCGAGCTCTTCGAATGGCTCGAATCGCGAATCGAGGCATTTCTGGACCCCGAACCGAAGGTCGTAATCGCCGCGCTCGAACGAGCCTGTGCGATCAAGGCTGAGGTTGTCGAACGCGACGAGCGTGAGGGCGGTCTTCGCCGTCTGCTGAATTTCGGACATACCCTGGCCCATGCCATCGAGGCGCATGCCGGCTATCGGGACATACTTCACGGGGAGGCTGTCGCGATCGGCATGGTTTTCGCCGCGGATCGCTCGGAAGCGCTGGGATTTGCACCCGTCGGGACCCGGGAGCGGCTCGAGTCACTGCTCGTGCGGGCAGGTCTGCCCACGCAACCACCGTCCCGACCCAGACAGGCTTATTTATCTGCGATTTCCGTCGATAAGAAGAAAGAGGGCGGCAAGATTCATTTCGTCGTCTCCAAGGGGATTGGTTCGGCCGGAACGGCACTTCTGGGGCCGAAGGATATTATTCCGCCGGGCTGGCGTGCATAGGCGTATGTAGTGCAGCGTGATGGTGAGAGAGATCGGGGGACATGTGGAGCTGGGTTATTCGTCATTGACGCGGCGTGAGCGCCTGGAACGAATTGCGACGGCGGAGCGCGATCGGCGCGCCGGGCGTGTTGACGTCGCCATTGCCGCGCTCGGGGAAGCATCGGAATGGCCTGCGAGGGTCGTGCTCGCTCTCGCCCGGCTGCCCGATTTCGAGGCTGCCGAGACGCGACAAATTCTCGAAGAGGGGCTCGATGAATGGGCGAGTGAAGTGGGCTTGCAGCCATTCGACGATCTTTGGTCGTCGCCCGAACTCGACCTCGAGCCTCCGATCGAGTACGACGAACTCGAACGTGCATTTGCCGAAGCGGAAGCGCAGACGGACGAGATGCACAGCGCGAACCACGTAGCGGAGCGCATCTTGATGGACGAGCCGATCGGATTGGCGGAATTCGAAGGCGACCTGGATGCGCCTTTAGACGAACCCGATGTGATCGCGATGGATGCAGCTATGGTCGAGCACGTTGCACCGCTCAGGGCATCGGGCCCGCTCGGCGAAACGGGCGATTCGCGGCCGTCGCGACATCAGGTGGTGGCGATTCTGGAGCGCTGGCTACAGAATCTCGAGCAAGGTTATGCGGGGAGGGCGCGATGAGTTTCGAGACAGTGCTTCAAATGATCGTGGACGAGTGTGGCGGAGGCCGCAGTGCCGCGCTGATGGGCCTCGATGGGATCGCGATTGCGGAGGCACGCGCTTCGGCGGGAGTCGATGACGATGATCCGCTCGAAGGCGACGTCACGAGTGCCGGGATCGAATTTGGCCGAATCATTGGGGAGATGACGAAGGCGTCTGATTCGCTCGGGACGGGTCACGTTCGGGAATCCGTACTTTCCCTCGATCGTTCGACGATGATCTTTCACACCGTCGAGGAGGATCTGATTCTCGTCCTGTCGCTTCATCCGGATGGCAATCTGGGCAAGGCGCGCTACCTCATCCGGCGGGGCATGCCTGAAATTCGCGCCGAACTCTAAGCCCGCCCTGCGCAGACGTTCGACGTGAGGAGATCGACTTGTCGAAAGCAGAGTCCAAACGTGACCCGAAAGGGGAACGCGTTTCGCAGGGCCTGCGGATACTGGTCGTCCATGGGCCGAATCTGAATTTGCTTGGAAAACGGGAACCCGAGATCTACGGCCGGCAGACGCTGGCCGATATCGACGCAGATCTGGCTGTGGCGGCCAAGGATCTCGGGGTGGAAATCGAATCCTTTCAATCGAATCACGAGGGCGCGCTGATCGATCGAATCCAGGAAGCCATGGGCCACGCTCACGGAATTCTGATCAATCCGGGCGGATTCACGCATTCGAGCGTCGCGCTACGTGACGCTCTGGTCGCGGCGAGTCTGCCCGTCGTCGAAGTTCACCTTTCGAATGTCTACGCCCGCGAGTCCTTCAGGCGACATTCCTACGTCTCCGCGATCGCTGTGGGCGTGATTTCAGGGCTTGGTGCGCAGGGATATAGATTCGGCCTCGAGGCGCTCGTAACGCGTCTGAGCGCCTAGCGAAGAGCATTCCTCGGCTCCGGGCGCCGCCCGAGAGAGCCTCTCTCTACTGCGAATCCTCCAGGCGCCGCCACCCCGCGTTCGAGAATCACCAGTGCCATTTGAGCCCCGTGGGAGAGGGAGAAAGCCGTCTCTCGACGCCCCCACGCTCTCCTCAAGAGGGGGACTGGCTCGCCGATACAAATAGTCGAGGGACTGCCCCGCGGAGCGGGTTGGATCCGGAGATATGTCACTTCGCCTAGATGAGGGGTCCTTGGCGCTCAATAAACGAAAAGTATTGGACACTGCGCGAAAGCACGCGCAGAAGGGCGCGAAGGCCAAAGCCCTGAAGGACTACAACATCCTTCTGAAGGCGGACCCCCGCGATGCCAAGCTATTGCTCGAAGTCGGTGATGCATACCGTCGCTGGGGGCAGGCAGAAGAGGCCATCGCACAATACGGCAAGGTTGCTCAGCAATATCGGCAAGACGGATTCGACGCACGTGCCGTCGCCGTCTTCAAACAGATCCTGAATCTCGATCCTAAACACTATGCTGCGTATGTCTCGCTTTCCGAACTCTATCAACGCATGGGTCTCGACTCCGAAGCGATTTCCGCACTCCAGGCTGCCGCGGATGGTTATCACAAGGAAGGTCGCAAGGCCGAAGCACTCGATATGCTGCGTCAGACAGCTGCGCTCGACCCGACGAATACAACGAGTCGATTGAAGGTCGCGGAACTCTTGCGGCAGGAGGGTATGGAGGCCGAGGCGCTCTCGGAGTACAAGGCAGTCGCCGACGAATTCGAGAACCAGAGGAATCGCGATCAGCTGATCACCGTTCAGCAACGAATTCTCGAAATCAGGCCCGATGAGATCGATACGCTCTCCGCGCTCGTTCGAAATCTGATGACGACCGGGGACCTCGATCGAGCAGAATCCTTTGCGGTTCGTGCCCTCGACGCTTCGACTGAACCGGCGCAATACGAACTGTTGATCGAAATCTACGCGCAGGGCGGCAACGACGCTAAGGTCGCCGAAGCGACTCGCAGCCTGGCCAAGCTTTATCGTGATCGTGGCGATGAGGACAAGGCGCGAGAGTTGACGCAGCGATTGCCAGCAGAGGACATGCCTTCGTCGTCTCGCCTTGCCGTCGATGTGTCCGAGGTCGCCGAACCGGAACTGGGCGATGAAGAACTACTCGAGGAAGAGCCCTTCCTCGAGTGGAGCGCCGAG